>CAZFUD010000004.1:45229-55931 GCA_964521705.1 uncultured Opitutaceae bacterium
CATGGCCGCTTTCGCCTGTTCATCGATGCTCATTTCATCCGCTTATCCAGAAATTCTCTAACTCGTCGTTTCGTATCCGCATTTTCGATGCAACTAAGAGAGTGTTCAATTTCGGCCTGGAGATTAGCCTCTCGAGCCATCCGATCCTGATCATTGAGAATGCTCTTGAATCCGCGGATGCCCACCAAACTCTTGGATGAAAGAGTCCTGGAGAATTCGGAAAGCCATTCATCCAATCCCATCCCCTCAACAAGTTCATCGACTAAACCGATGGATAAGGCCGACTCCGCCTCTACTATTTCGGCAGTGAAAAACATTCGTTTCGCTTTAGAGATGCCGACTCTGCGTGGAAGCCGAAAAGAGCCACCCCAACCCGGCACAAATCCGATGTTGGCCTCCGTCGTTCCCAGCTTAGCCGATTCATCGCACACAATCAAGTCACAGGCCAAAGCCAGTTCCAAACCTCCACCCAAAGCGTAGCCTCTAACCTTCGCGATAACCGGAATAGGCAAGTCCTCAATTCGATTCAGCGTAGTGTGCCACCGAGAAACCCAATCGGACATCGTCTCTTCTGACAAGGTATCCAGTACATTGATATTGGCTCCCGCGCAAAAGCATTTCTCGGACGAACTGCTAATAGCTAAACAACTAAGAGCTTCCTCTTCCGACGCCCCAATCGCCTCATTGATCTCATCCAGAGCATTATCCACCTCAGAGCAGACGTGGAAATCCAAGGTCGGCGGCTTGCCCTCTGGGGCGATCAAAGTCATCTCCCAAAGCGATGGGCCTTTTTCGAGTCGCAGGGTAGTTTGCATGAAAACCTAATCGCCAATTATTGGCGTCTAATAATCCCTGAACGCCTGACTAAAAACAAGCCAATCTTTGAAAATACCCGCTAATCTATCGCGGGTTTTAGTTTTCGGATAACCTCAGGCAACGGGTGATCCAACGCTTTACTCTAAAGCTACGGCGGTGTCCGCAGGCAGCATTCAAAAGGTGGTGGGCGATCTCCGATCGCCCATTTAAGGATCTAGTTTGTGAACGCTCGGAGATAGCCCGCTACCAAATTCGGCAACTAAGCCACTGATAGGTCGAGACCCGCGACAAACTTCGAGGCGTTATCTACGATATAAGTAAAACAGTCCCGATTTCAAAGAATACGGGACCGGTGTTCTGACTGGAGAGCCAAGGGCAAGGAGAGTTCTCCATGCCACTGAATCAACTGTAGTCGTCAGATCTTCTTAACACTCGTAGCGCAGGGCCCTTTTCGACCTTCCCCGATTTCGAACTCAACGGCTTGGCCGTCGTTCAGGACGGATCCGTCAGTTTCGGTATGGTGGACAAATAGATCTTTGCCTCCCTCGTCTTGCTCAATAAATCCGTACCCTTTTTCAGAGTCGAACCACTTAATTTTGCCTGTTGGCATGGTATTACTTTCGTTGTGTTGTTTTATTGGGCTGATATGGATCAGCCATTGTGAGAGGCGACTCTAAACCGAATCTTTGCCTCAGTCGGAACCGACTGAAAGACCTCGACTTAACCGACACCCTTAGCAGGCCAAACGCTCCGTGCATAGCTAAATCGTCCAATTGGTGAAAACTATTTTTCCCAAGTTCGTGAGTTCCGCTGTTGGTCACCCGTTTCAACCAGCCAACTGCCGTTCCGGGACGGCAGCGCAGGCCGACCGCCCACACAAAGAGTAGCACAGGCATCCTGCCTGTTTGCATGGGTTGAGAACACAGGCTGGAAGCCTATGCTACCATTGCGGCCACCCGACCCTTCGACTAGCTCAGGGTGGTGAGTATCGTCTAATACAAAGTCGCCCCTACCTAATTCAGAATCGAAGCGACAGTGGCCGCCCTGCGGGCTACACCTGTCAAAAGCTTCGAGTCATCTACCCGGAGAGAGGAAATGATCCGCCTGGAGCAAGTACCGTATCAGGAGGATCACAAGTCGAACAACTGCGGCAACCACAAGGAAAGTCCGGATACATAGGTGATAAGCATCAAACCTAAGAACATGGCGATGAAGAAGGGGATCATGAACGGCGTCACTCTCGCAATCGTCGTTTTTCCCACCCCGCAACCCAGAAACAGGCAGGTGCCTACCGGTGGCGTGCACAGGCCGATACAAAGATTGGCGATCATAATAATTCCGAAGTGGACCGGATCAATGCCCAAGGCTTTGGCAATAGGGAGAAAGATCGGGGTGAATATCAAGACTGCTGGGGTCATGTCCATGAAGGTTCCCACGAAAAGGAGCAGTAGATTGATCATCAGCATTATGACTATCGGATTGTCCGAAAGTCCCAGCATCACTTCGGATACCGTTTGAGGGATGTTGGATATGGTCATGATCCATGACATACCCGAACTGGCCCCTATCAGTAGCATGATAACCGCAGTCGTAACACCGGCCTGCAAGAGAATCTCCGGAATCTCACTCAGCCTAACCTCCCGATAAACGATTACGGTTAGGGTAAAGGCATAGGCAACCGCTATGGCCGAAGCTTCAGTGGCGGTGAAGATCCCCTTTAAGATGCCCCCAATAACGATCACTAGGAGCAGCATGCTCAAAAACGCGTGTCGAAAGGCCGTCCATATCTGGCCCAAACTAGCGCTTTCCCCAGGACTTAGATTCGTTCGCTTGGCAATGATATAGCAAACTGCCATCAGTAGCAGCCCAATCAATACGCCCGGCAGAATCCCCGCCATAAACATGGCGGCGATGGAAACTGTTCCCGACGCAACCGCATAGACGATCATGATGTTGCTCGGCGGTATAAGAAGCCCTGTTGTGGCGGCTGTAGTCGTAACGGACACACTGAATTCGTTGTTGTATCCCTTGTTTTTCATTTCCGGTAGCATGAACCCGCCGATGGAAGTAACCGCAGCCGCGGCCGATCCGGAGATCGACCCGAAGAGCATGCAGGTCAGTGTATTCACATATGCCAGACCGCCGGGAAAACGGCTCATTAAGGTGGAAGCGAAATCCATCAGTCTCCGGGCCATGCCACCCCGCCCCATTAAGATCCCCGAAAGAATGAAAAAGGGAATAGCTAAAAGAGCGAAACTATCAATTCCGTTGGCCAACTTGGAGGCTACCATCAAGTTGGGATCGTATCCTTCCAGCAACATGGCCAGCATGGCTGATGCGGCAATCGCCACAGCGATGGGCACGTCCATAACCAGGAGAGCCACAAACACGATCACCAAAATTGCGATGACCTCTATCACTCGGCTATACCCTCCCCCTTTTCTTCCGGTGTAGCCAGAGCCTCGATGAATTGCTCAACGAGAAACAAGACCATGAATACACCGCTGGCCGGGAGGGCCGCATAGGCCCACCACTTTGACATGGGCAAGGCGACCATGGTTTGGCCCGACTGATAAGTTTTGGAAACCAGTTCCATACCGCCGATCAGGAAAACGGAAACCGCGAACGTCAGACAAATCCCTATCCCTATCAGCTTGTTCGTTTTCCTAGCGGATGGATGCAGTTTACTAGCAAAGTAGTCGAGCCCCAGGTGAGCTTTCATTGCAAACGCGACGCTAGCGCCGAAAAGCGAAACCCAAACGAGTAATAGGCGAGCTAGCTCTTCGCTCCACTTCGCCTGTTGCCCGAAAGCGTATCGAGAAAGCACTCCCCATAAAACATCCAATACGAGCACTCCCATAAGGGCGATTACGATCCATTGCAGTATCCGGGTCATCGCTTTGCGAAAGCCGATGGCACCGCGCAATAGAGCTCCCTTTTCGTCGACGGCCATACCTAATTACGCTCCTGAACCCGCTTCAACCAAGGCTCAAGAGGCGTTCCGGCCAAGGATGCTTTAATCGACGCGCACGCAGCTTGGAATTCGCTGGGATCGCATTCCACAATTTCAACCCCCGCAGCCTGGACATTAGCCAGAGATTCTTTCGTTTTCACCGCCCATAGTTCGCGCTGGTAGACAGCGGACTCGTCGGCGGCTTGCTGCAACCAACCCTGCTCGCGTTCGCTAAGCGAGTCCCATACCTCGGAGCTAATCATCAGTAGGTCCGGCACCCGCGTATGAGCATCCGGCGTGAAATATTTGCATTCCTCGTAATGCCGGCTGCTTTCGAAGCTGGGCGGGTTATTCTCCGCCCCGTCTACAACTCCTTGAGCCAGAGCCGAGTAAAGCTCTCCAAAAGCAATCGGCGTAGGCGACCCGCCCAAGGTCTCTATCATAGCGATGGCCATTCGGCTGTTTTGCACCCGGATCTTCATACCCTTCAAATCATCAGGCGTTCGAATCGGTTTTTTGGCACTGTAAAAATTCCGGCTTCCGGCATCGTAATAGCAAAGCCCCACCAAACCGGTTCCCCGACCGACGGACAAAAGGTCCTTTCCGGCCTCGCCTTCCAGCACTTCCCAAAAATGGGGCTCATCATCGAAAAGATAGGGCACTCCAAAAATCCCCAATTCCGGGATAAAAGACTCCATGGCAGCAGTGGAAGTCTTGGTCATGGCCAATTCGCCACTCTGCAGTTGCTCGATGCATTGGACTTCCGACCCCAATACTCCGCTTGGGTAAATATCGATGGCCAAGCGACCGCCTGACAATTCCTCCAATCTTTCTTTCATACGTTCCATTCCCATATGAACCGGATGGGTCGTATCCAATCCATGGGCCAGCTTGAGGATCCGAGCATCCTGGCCTGAAGAATCTCGACCGCCTGAGATGAAGGAGTAGAACACAGAGGCTGCCAAGATGCCTACGAAGAGGCCCAGCGAAAAATAGGAGACGCTTTTGTTCATTGAGGGAGAGACGAGGAGAAACGCAAATTAACCGATTAGCGTCAACTTAAGTCGTTATCGCACGTAGGAGCCGGTTTGTCCCTCGAAGAGCAGAGCAGGCATCCTGCCTGGTTGATACACAGGCAGGATGGCTGTGCTAATCGAACAAAGAATTTTCGGTTCATCGGGAACTGCAGGAGCGGGTTTATCCCGCGATTTCGATAGCAAACCCATTATATTATCGCCCCGACCTATCGGGGCTCCTACAATCGACTGCCCCTTAAGTTGACGCGTGCGAACATAAGCTAGCTAAAGAGCCGCGCTACCTAATTTGCTAGCCGGTCAGGCGATCAGGGGCAATTCGCTCTGCTGATCGTTTTCGAGATCCAGCAATGCGCGTTTCGCTATCAATCCACCGGCGTAGCCAACAAGGGTACCATCCCTCCCAATGATTCTATGGCAAGGAACGAAAATCGATAAGGCATTGGCTCCATTGGCATTGGCGACCGCTCTCACCGATTTGGGCCTGCCCATGGCTTTGGCCAAATCCATGTAGGTAGCGGTCTGACCGAAGGCTACCTTCTGCAGCTGTTCCCAAACGCTCTTCTGAAAATCGGTCCCAATAAAACGTAAGGAAACATCGAATACTTTCCGTTTTCCCGCGAAATACTCGTTCAGTTGAACTTTGGCGAGCTCGATGGCTCGCGAGCTCTCTTCAACGTAGTCAACTCCAGCCCCTTCTTTGATCCGCTTGTCTATGGAGAATCGCATTCTCCGATATCGCCAGTCGCACAGGACCAGGTCGCCATTTAGGGCTCCCAATATCAGCTCTCCACAGGGGGAATTATAGTATTCGATACTGATTGCCTTCATGGTTTCTATCGTTCCTCAAATTGTCTAACCTTACAATAATTGATAAACGCCGAAACACATTTGCTCAATGGCGAGTCGCTAATGATTTCAGATTTGCTACAGAGGAGCTCTCTTAATTACCTTCCCGACTGTACGGTAGCGTATTTTTGTATATTCGTTCCTTGCCCAAATCCGGAGCCCAATCCCTCATTGATCTCGATCCATCCTTCTCTTTCCGTAGTTCAAAGGCATCATACAAATCTCCATTGGCCATGTAGGCCTTGTAGACCAAACTCGCTCCCTCGATCCGTATAACCTGGAAAAACTGGGTATTTTCCGCCTTGCGATCCAAGACCACGCCTTCCGGACGATAGACGTCCCATCCGCCTTCCATAAACTCGTACATTTTCGGGCCGCTGACCGAATTGACGTATATGGGGCCTACCCGGGATTCATCCTGCGTATCCATCATTCGGATAGGCACATGCCCTCTAGCGTAGGTATGATCGTGCCCTTGCAAGACCAAGTCCACATTGTGCTTCTCAATGATTGGTTTCCAGGAATCCCGATTGCGCGAATTGTCGCGACCGTCCCCTGAAGAAAAAATGGGATGATGAAAAGTGAGTACGGTCCAACGATTCGGATTTCTGGAGAGAACCTTCTCCAGCCACTTTGTCTGAGTTTCGATTTCCCGATTGGAATTCATGGCTACGATCCGAATGCCCTGATAATCTATGTAGTAAACAGTCTCTTCCAAAGAATCGGGCAAATCCGAATACCGTGGTAGGGCGAATTGTGGCCCCCATTGTAGAGATAGCCGCTTTTCCTGGTCGGCATCCGTCAGTTCATCGTATTCATGGTTTCCAGGTACGACGATGCTTGGGATCATACCGTGCGCCCAGCCACCCGCTTTAAACCATTCTGCCCATTCTTGATCGCGATGGGCCCGATTGATCAAATCGCCCGCGTGGATTGAAAAATCCGCGTAAGGCGCCTTTTGAAAAGCCGCCCGCATGATTCTCGACCAATGGGATAGCACGGCATTCTGGGCATCCCCGAAATAAAGGAATTCCACTGGCTCCCTTTTTGTAGAAGCCGTGCGAAACTGCAGCCACTCGCTCCAGCGCTGATTGCCGTCCCCGACCCGATAGGCGTAAAGCGTGTCTGGCCACAGCCCCTTGAACTCTACACTGTGGAAACGGGTTACGAAGGGCGCATTTTGATCGTGCTCGGCGATATTCAACGACTGGGAAACCGCCTCATAGTGCACGGCCTTCAGATCGAATCGGGCGGACGGATCGGCCAACGCTAGCTCTGCATAGCCAACGTCCACAGTATTGTCGGTTCTCCATGTAACTGCCTGTGTGCGGGCGGGATTACCCGTCCAAGTAAGAACAATCCTGTCCGGATCCGGACTGGCGATTTCCCAGTGCCGCATGCCGTCGATTTCGTGCCCTTGGGCACTTACCCAGACACCAAGGATGGTCAAAATAGCGATCAAGTTTCGTCTGTTCATAAATAAGCAATCGATTTACCTAAAGAACTTGCGCCATCAGGCTGGAATTAGCGACCCCTTTTCGCGTGACATTCCTATTCCAAAACTGGGAAAACAAGCTATTTCGATTCTATTCGACCCGACCTATAAAAGCACCCAAAACTTAGGGCTACCCTAAAGAATATTTAGTTGATACAGTCTCCTATCCATGAACCATCGTCCGATCCGGAATACACTATTCAAAAAGAACCGAGAGCGTCTCCGTTCCGAATTGAAGCCTAACTCCGTCGCTATTTTTAACGCGAACGATCTTCCCCCTGCCAATGCCGACGCCGTGATGCGCATGCATCCTAATTCGGACTTGTTCTACCTGAGCGGAATCGAGCAAGAGGAAAGCGTTCTCATGATCGCCCCTGATGCGAGCAAGGGATCCATGCGGGAGATACTTTTTCTGCGCGAGCCCAATCCCCACTTGAAAATCTGGGAAGGCGAGAAGCACTCCAAAGAGGACGCTACCAAGATATCCGGGATTACGGAGATTCGCTGGCTATCCGAATTGCCATCCATCCTTCGCATGGTCGTCTGCGAATCCGAGCATATCTATCTAAATACGAACGAGCACTCGCGAGCGGTCGTAGATGTTCAATCCCGGGATGCTCGCTTTATCGAGGAGATGCAAACTTCGTACCCACTCCATAAATACGAAAGACTGGCTCCGATTCTGCATCGATTGCGGCAAGTAAAATCCAAGCAAGAAGTCGATCTGATACAGACTGCCTGTGACGTAACCCGCGATGCCTTTGCCCGGATCCTAGAAAAGACTCGACCAGGAATCAAAGAGTATGAAATCGAGGCTGAGTACGCCCATGAATTCATACGCAAGCGATGCAAATTCGCCTACAATCCCATTGTCGCCTCCGGGGAAGACTCTTGCGTTCTCCACTATATCGAAAACAAGAAAGCCTGTCGCAAAGGAGATGTTCTTTTGATGGATGTCGGCGCTTGCTACGCAAACTACAATGCCGATATGACGCGAACCATCCCCGTGTCAGGGAAATTCACTCGCAGGCAAAAACAGGTTTATAACGCCGTACTGAGGGTGCTGCGGCAGATGATTGAATCAGCAACGGTGGGAACGCAGCACAGCGAATGGCAAAAGGAATCCGAGCTTTTGATGAACGAAGAGCTCCTAGAGCTAGGTCTCATTTCTAAGGCGGGCATCAAGCGGCAGACCCCCGAAAAGCGGGCCTGCCGCAAGTACTATATGCACGGCCTCGGGCACCCGCTGGGTCTCGACGTTCACGATGTTCATACCGCCAACCCTCGATTCGAAGATGGCTGGGTACTAACGGTAGAGCCTGGCATTTACATACCTGAGGAAGGCTTCGGCATTCGCCTCGAAAACAATGTGCTCGTCACTGAGAACGGACCTATCGATCTAATGGCGGACATTCCCGTGGAGGCGGATGAAATCGAGGAGCGGATGAGAAAGGTCAAGAAGTAGCAGAGCTCTTGGTATTGGAGTTGCATGTCGGGGATTTAGCCCGACTTAGCATTTCCTATCGTCGAACACCCCTCCGGGGGTGTTCCGGTTCCCTCCGTGCCCGGTCTTGTCGACTTCGTCTCGGAACTTATCCCTTGGACATGGCCAATTTTTCAAAGTGGCGGAGAGTACTGAGGAGCAATGCGACGACACTCGAGCGCAGCGAAGACAAGGGATTGGTTGAACTTCGTTCAAGCCCTGCGGACCCATCTGCGCTCGCGTCGTTCGCTTCGTCAAACCCCCTCCGGGGATTCTAATCCCTGCGACATCGCCACTTTTCAAAGTGGCGGAGAGAGAGGGATTCGAACCCCCGGTACCTTTCGGTACAATGGTTTTCAAGACCACCGCAATCGACCACTCTGCCATCTCTCCGACCGTCTACGCTCAAACCGATACTGGGACGATCTTGCATGTCAATGTTGTGTTTCACTAATGTACATAAAGTAGGGACTGCTGATGAGCGCCAAGACAAGCCGTATCAAGCGAACCATCTACCCTCCGAGCACCCCCGTTTATGACAGGCTCCAGAGAATCTTATGACTGACCCCAGGCGAATATTTTGGGGATAAGGAACGTCAGCGCGGCGGGAAGACGGTAGGTTGGGCAGCGAAATACGTAAAATGATCCATCGGCTCTATTTTCTTGCTTCTATATAACTATACCCCAATATAGTATAATTATGGCACATTTACATGACGATAACTCGAAATTACTAGTACGCATTCGCCGGTTGAAGGGCCAGTTGGAAGGCGTCGAAAAAATGCTCGTCGAGGGGGCGGATTGCTATCCAGTTCTCCAGAACGCCGCTGCGTGCCGCGGGGCTTTCAATGCTTTGATGCGAGAGCTGATCTTGGATCACGTTGAACATCATCTCGTTCAAAGCGCCGAGGCCAACAAGGAGATTCGCGACACGGGCAAGGAAATCCAAGATATCGTTAAAAGCTTTCTCAAATAGCGAACGGCTCTTGAACAAGGAAACGCGTTTCGTCTTGGCGATTCTAACAAGCCGCGACAAACATTCGACTATCTGTGCCGGATTCGCCAATACGTACGTGATACCGCTTGCCGCAGCGCGGACAGCAACCAACGTAGGCAGTTTTGTCATCGTTCATATACAAACGACCATAGCATTGGCAATTAACGTAACGTACGCCCAAAAAAGGTTTTCCTTTGGTCGTTGTTCGCTGGTTTATCGGATCTCTTATGGAATGGTAATCCGTCATAGTTCAGCATCCGAGCAAGCGAACTCGTATTGGCTGGCTAAGACTTCCGATGCTCCGAGAAGCGTTATCCAATGGCTCTTCTGCCGGCCAAAAGGCTCCCAGCATTCCACGACCGCTCCCCGACCTTCTTTTTGCCACATTAGCAAATAGTAGTCCAGTCCTGAGCCTCCGAAGCTGTCGGACTTGCAATTCCCTAATAGCACCGTATCTAGAATTTTGAATACGGGATGCGTCGCCTCCGCTTCCGATTGCAGAACATCCACCTCCGGACTCCGGACGGAATTAGTCTTTTGGAAATTCTTATCCAAACTAGTCCAAATCGCATCCCGAAAACGCGATAAGGTAAAGCGATGGCGCTCTTCCCCGAAATCCAGCGAGAAGACACTCTCGGGCCCGCAGGCCGGGGCGTGAATCAGGCTCAGGTAATCGCGACCACGACGAACACCCTTCCCTCCTGTCGGGACAAAGGCCAGCAAGGAAGAAAGATAGCGGTCCATCTCTGCTCCCTCAATATCCTGGATAGCCATTCTAGTTCAATATCCTGAGGGCCAAACGAGGAAGTTCGTTGGCTTGGGTTAGCATACTGGCGCTAGCCTGGGTAAGAATCTGATGCTTGGCCATGCGTGTGGTTTCCTCGGCGACATCCACGTCACGGATACGCGAGTTCGCGGCTTCAAGATTCTCCTCTTCGACAAGCAATTGGGTATCCACCATTTCCAAACGGGACAAGTCGGAGCCCAGTTCCGCTCGCTTCTCGGCTAGCTGCTCTATGGCTTGGGTAATCGTCTGAAGGGCTTGAGGACTGTCGATCGCTATGTCCTGTTGGCT
>CAZFUD010000005.1:0-540 GCA_964521705.1 uncultured Opitutaceae bacterium
CGACTCGTCGGTCGCGTCCTCTCCCGCATAGCGAGCCGACCTGACCCCTGGAGCCCCATCGAAAGCTTCAATACAAATTCCGCTGTCATCCGCTAGGGCTAGACCGTCGTCCGGCAGAAGAGCCGCTAGGGCCCGAGCTTTTTTTAGGGCGTTTCCCGAAAAGGTATCCTGATCTTCGATAACCTCGGGCATGCCTCCCACAGCCTCGGCCGTGTGGACTTCCCCATTGAGCCCAGCTTCCGAAAGCATCTTCTTGAGCTCGTCAATTTTAGGCAGATTACTCGTTGCTAAATACAGTTTCATCAACATCTAAACGAGTTGGATACGATAGAAAGCCACGCATCAGTTGGTCGTCGCCGAAAGATTCATGCCTGGGGCTATCCAACCTCAGGGCCTGAGAAAGCTTCTCGATTCGTAAACCGCGATATACGGGCTTCGCTTTATCATCCCCCAATAGTATGGGAGCTCGATAGTTAAAGTGGTAGTCAAGTTCTCGATTGTGCAGCAACTCGCTGGTCAACTTGCTTCCGCCCTCGAAAT
>CAZFUD010000005.1:550-51639 GCA_964521705.1 uncultured Opitutaceae bacterium
CGTTAATACCGACATCGTAGCATTTTTTGCGGAACTCAACGATGGGCACCTTCATATTTTCAGCAGGAAGCATCCAAACATTTACCCCTTCCGACTCGAGACGCCGAATGTAGCCCGTACCTGCAGCGTCGGTGGTCACCACAATCGTGTTATCCCGAAACTCATCCGTGTAGATGGAAGGCAGAAAACGCTCCATGGCGGTCCTCAACAACCCATCCATAACGAAACGCATACCGCACCACTCATCTTCCCCCTCAATTCGGCTCGTTAAACGGGGATCATCCTCGATGAGTGTTCCCGCCCCAACTCCGATTGCAGGAAACAAGCGGCGCCAACGCATTACGTCTTGGCGGGCAATTTCCCCGGTAATCCACTTCGACTCTCCCGTGCGGCAAGCAATCTTGCCGTCTAGCGTTGTGGCCGACTTGGCCGAAAGCAACGGAGTTTGGTACCGGGCAGCATGGTTGAATATCAAGTTAAGGTCTTGGCAATCTTCGATGAGAATTCGTCGCTCCACTTGGATTCCAGCCGCCTTGAGAGCATCCGCTCCTTTGTTCTCATGCTCCGGTACAGGATCGCTAGCTCCGATGAAAACGTGCTTGATTCCCGCTTCGACAACAGTGTTCACCCCTTTTTCCAATCGATTGGAAGACGAACCCGGTTCCAAGGTGACAAACAAGCTAGCGTCCGAGGCCGGTTTGCGCCCCAAAGACTGGATAATCTGTACTTCTGGGCCAGTCGCTCCGGGCCGATCAACATAAGCGCGGGCCACGATTTCTCCCTTCTCGACCAGAACGGCCCCGATCATCGCCTGAGGGTGCGTATCTCCCCAACCTTTTTTTGCCTCTTCCAAGGCAGCTTTCATGAATAAGTCCTTTTCTGGTCGAGTCATAGGATGAAAGGGAATGTTTTCGAGGATTAGAACAATTCTCTACAGGCACACAATGCTCAAAGCGAGCTAACCGCGGTCATAGGCCATTCACAAATGGATTCGAAGCAATCTCTTGCCCAACTGTTGTTTGTGGACCGTGACCGGGAAAGACCACCGTTTCGCTCGGGAGCGTGTAAATCTGTTCGCGAATCGATTTTTCCAAAGTGGGAAAATCTCCGCGCGGGAGATCCGTCCGACCAATGCTCCCTGCAAACAACGCGTCGCCCACAAAAGCCGCTTTGATGCTCTTGAAATAAAACAGAATATTCCCAGGGCAGTGACCGGGAACGTGCCGGACCTCCACCATTTCGCCGAGGATCTCAAATTCATCGCCTTGACCCACCCAATGGTCCACTTTGATCGGCTGCAGATCGATATCTGGAGGATAGGCATACGGCCGCATGACTTCCGGATTCTCGTAGTACTCTCGATCATCCAAATGCGCATATACAGGTGTGCCCATTCTTTGTATACGTGAGGCATCACCGATATGATCGTAGTGTCCGTGCGTCAAAAGCAGGCCCTTCAAATCGCATCCCAACTCTTCTAAAGCCGGGCTCGCCTCGTCCCAAACAAAGTGAGGCGCATCAATCAAAACGGCTTCCTTGCGATCGAGGTTCGAGAGCAGGAAAGCGTTCGTCTGGATATAGCCCGTAGGATAAACTCTAAGGTCGATCGACATACGACCACCCTTTAAAAGCAGCGAGTCGAGGCAATCGCAAATCGACAATCGAGAATTTGCTTTAAATCGAGTAAAAATGCCCCTGAATTCCCCATTCTCATGCAAACGCTCAAATTCGCAGTTCTCCCCGGCGACGGAATCGGTCCAGAAGTGATGGCGGCCGCGCTGGACGTGCTCAAGACAACCACTTCCGCAGCCGGTATCAATCTCGACTACCAGCAGGCAGACGTTGGCGGCATAGCCATCGACAATCATGGATCCGCGCTCCCGGAATCTACCATAAAGATCTGCGAAGATGCCGACGCCATTCTCTTCGGCTCTGTAGGAGGACCCAAATGGGAATCGCTCCCTCCCGCTGAGCAGCCGGAGCGGGCGGCCCTACTTCCTTTGCGGAAGCATTTCTCTTTATTCGCCAATCTCAGGCCCGGCCTTCTATTCAAGGAGCTCACCGACGCTTCGCCGCTTAAGACCGAGCGGATACCCGAAGGGATCGACATTGTTTGCGTTAGAGAACTCACAGGCGGGATCTACTTCGGGCCCAAGGACACCCGAGAGCTGGAGGATGGCGACATCGAAGCCTGCGACACCATGGTCTACAAGAAAAGCGAGATCGAACGCATCCTCGATGTCGCAATCGCCTCGGCCCAATCTCGCTCAGGAAAGATATGCTCCGTCGATAAGGCGAATGTCCTTACCACATCCGTGCTTTGGCGAAAAACGGCTACCGAATACATCGCAGCCAAAGCGCCCGACATCGAACTCAGCCACATGTATGTCGACAATGCCGCCATGCAAATGGCGCGCGACCCCAATCAATTCGATGTCATCGTCACCGAGAACATGTTTGGCGATATCCTCTCTGATGAGATGGGCATCGTTTGCGGTAGCCTCGGCATGCTTTCCTCTGCAAGCCTGGGAACGCAAAATAATCAGCATGGCCATCCCTTCGGATTATACGAGCCTTCTGGGGGCACCGCGCCGGACATCGCTGGCCAGGGTATAGCCAATCCCTGTGCCCAGATTCTCAGTGGAGCCCTAATGCTTCGATACAGTTTCGGCCTAAATGAGCTAGCTGAAAAAATCGAAACCGCCGTTCGAAAGGCAGTTAAAGATGACTGCCGCACCGGCGACATCGCCTTCGGCAAATCTCCCATCACCACCAGCGAAATGGCCCAAGCAATCATCGACAGACTTTAGTTTGGGCACCCGCAGATTACTCAGATGAACCCATATGAAGAATTCATTCACAAAGATGAGACCTACAAACTCCTTGGAACTGGTTTCGAAATCTACAACGAACTGGGCTGCGCTTATCTAGAAGCTATTTATCAATAGGCTTACGAACGAGAACTCTCACTCCAATCAATCCCATTCGCCTCTCAAGCCCCGCTTCGCGTATCATACAAGGGAGAATGCCTCAATAAGAGCTACTATGCTGATCTGATCGCCTATCAAAAAGTCATCGTCGAACTTAAAGTGCTCGAAAAGCTCACGTCCCGAGAAGAGTCCCAGCTCATTAACTACCTGAAAGCTTCTGGTCTTCAAATAGGACTCCTTCTAAATTTCAGATCCCATCCAAAACTCGAATACAAACGCATTATGCTACAAAGCAAATAGAACACAACGTTGACTCAGAATTTTTGTAAATAGAATCTCGGAAAGTCCAAATGCCATCATAGCATATCTGCGTTCATCTGTAAAATCTGCGGGACCACACCTCAACATGACGTCTGACCAAATTCGCCAATCATTTCTGGAATTCTTCGAATCGAAGGAGCACTCGATCGTTCCTTCGGCTTCGTTGTTGCCAGATGCTCCCAATCTGCTTTTCACCAACGCGGGCATGAATCAGTTTGTGCCTTACTTCCTTGGCGAGCGGGAAGCCCCCTATCCCCGGGCAGCCGATACCCAGAAATGCATTCGGGCTGGAGGAAAGCACAACGATCTTGAGGACGTTGGTCTCGACACTTACCACCACACTTTCTTCGAAATGCTGGGCAACTGGTCTTTTGGGGATTACTTCAAGAGCGAAGCTATCGAATGGGCCTGGGAATTGATCACCGAGATTTGGGAATTCCCCAAAGAACGCCTATACGCAACCGTCTACAAACCTGAACCGGGAGATCCAGCGGATTTCGACCAGGAAGCCTACGATATCTGGAAAGCCGTTTTCGAAAAGGCCGGCCTCGATCCCGAAGTCCATATCATCTACGGAAACAAGAAAGACAACTTATGGATGATGGGCGATACCGGCCCGTGTGGACCCTGCTCCGAGCTCCACATGGACCTGACGCCAAATGGCGACACCCAGGGATCTTTGGTCAATGCCGATTCCCCCTGCTGTATCGAGATCTGGAATCTCGTCTTCATTCAATTCAACGCTACTCCGGATGGAGACTTCGTCCCCCTTAAGTCCAAGCATGTGGATACTGGAATGGGATTCGAGCGAGTGGCTGGCATCGTGGCCACGTCCAAGGCTTTCACTGATTTCTCGTCACCACCTAGCAACTACAATTCCGACCTATTCACCTCCATTTTCGATAAGTTGGAAGCTTTATCTGGGCACGCGTATCAGCGGACTCTTCCCGAGGATCTGGAGAATATAAGCGAGTTGGAAATGAAGGATGTAGCCTTTCGCGTGCTCGCAGACCATATTCGCTGTCTGTCCTGTTCCATTGCCGATGGAATTCTACCCGGGAACGAAGGACGCAACTACGTGCTACGACGAATACTTAGGAGAGCGGTCATGTATGGACGTCGCCTAGGGTTGGAAACCGGTTTTTTCGCCCACTTGGCTCCAATTGTCATTGAAAAATTAGGACACGTTTTCCCCGAGTTGGTAAAGCAGCAGGATATCATTCACAAAGTCATTCTATCCGAAGAGGAATCCTTCGGGAAAACGCTTGATAGAGGGCTGCGCAAGTTCGAGCAGGAA
Organism: uncultured Opitutaceae bacterium; assembly: GCA_964521705.1. Lineage (GTDB taxonomy): Bacteria > Verrucomicrobiota > Verrucomicrobiia > Opitutales > Opitutaceae > Pelagisphaera. Next base: position 5,099 of record CAZFUD010000005.1, read on the forward strand.
GTCGATCGACTAAGCTCCGACGGGCAGTCAAACGAGACCCTAATCATTCCAGGAGAGGAAGCCTTTGAGCTCTATGACACCTATGGATTTCCATTGGATCTAACAGAATTGCTGGCCAGGCAGCGAGGCATGACCGTCGACATTTCCGGATTCGATACCGCCATGGAAGCCCAACGCGAACGGGCCCGAGCTTCTCAAAAGAAGTCGGATATTCTCGTCACTGAAGGAGGGTCCGAGCAAGAGACTCCGTTTATTGGATATGATACCCTAGCGGACGAAGCGGAATTGATCGATGTACTTCCCAGCGACGACGGCGCATCCTATCTCGTATTCAACCACACGCCTTTTTACGCAGAAATGGGTGGTCAAGTTGGGGATCAAGGCCACATCGAATTCGACGAGCGCGGCTTCGAGGTGGTCGACACGATAAAGGATGTAAGCGGTCGCTTTCTTCACAAGGTGAACGGCGACACCTTGGGATTGGAGGGATCGACTGCCAATCTCCTGGTAGATCCCATTCGACGCAAGAACATCGAGCGACACCATTCGGCCACCCATATCCTCCACTGGGCCCTGCGCGAGGTTCTGGGCTCTCACGTTCAGCAGGCAGGATCCTACGTGGACGATGAGCGCTTGCGTTTCGATTTCTCCCACTATGAGGCCATCAACGCTGAAGAATTGGAGCAAATCGAGTCGCTTTGCAACGAGCGGCAATTGGAAAATACCCGTTGCCAATGGTACGAATTGGACTTCGACCAAAAGCCCGAAGATGTCATCGCATTCTTTGGCGACAAGTATGGAGATCGCGTACGCATAGTCGACATCGGCGGATTTTCCAAGGAGCTATGCGGCGGCACTCACGTTACGGCAACGGGCGAGATTGGCCTGTTGAAGATCGTTTCCGAGTCGGCGATCGCCGCGGGCACTCGCCGGATCGAAGCCATCGTTGGCCCCAAAGCGTATCAGCTTGTCAACGACATGCAAACTACGATCTCCAAACTTTCTGAAGATCTTTCCGCCCCCGAGAAGGAAATCATCACGAAAGTAGAGTCTCTGCTAGCCCGCAACGCCGATCTGGAGAAACGCATGAAAGGCTTCGAGCAAAAAGCTGCAGGGAACGTAGCCGACGAACTCGCTGCTCAGGCAACTAGGAAGGGCGACCTCAAAGTCGTCAAAGCGGTTGTCTCTGCTGAAAATCCAAATGCATTGCGACAGCTTGGAGCTAATCTGTTGGGCAAACTCGGAGAAGGCGTAGCCATTCTCGGGGCGGAAATCAATGGAAAGGCCAGCGTGGTTGCCTTCGCTTCGCCTAAAGCGATATCAGAGGGGCACAAGGCAGGCGACATTATCCGCTCGATTACTGCCAAGCTCGATGGGGAAGGCGGCGGAAAGGCGGACTTCGCTATGGGAGGAGGCGCCAATCCCGCTGCATTGAAAGAATCTATTGAGACTTTCGAAGTTTAGAGGGGCTCAGCCTTCCTGTTCCGACCCGAGCATCGTCGAATGAAGAAAGCTCTCCGCCAAAAAGCCAACTGCTCCTTTGGCGTCGCTCAAAACGTGCTCGATTTCCTGATCCAATGGATTCTTCCAGTCCGCATTAGCGAGAAGCCCATCGGTTTCGATATTGCTAAGCTATTCGATCGCCAGCAGCCCATTATCTACGCTTCCTCATTTGCAACGGGCGTCTCCGCTTTATCGGATTCCTGCTGCTCCTCTAGAGTTTTAAGAATCCTGAGCAAGCCCACTACAGGGTATTCGATAATGAAAGACACATAACGATCCGTCTCTTCGACATCCAAGTTATTCATTAATGTACTTAAGCTTTCATTGCCAAATTCAGCGAACGATGCCAATGCAAGCATTCCTTGAACAATCCGCGAAAGCTGGCTGGATACCTCGGCATCCGGTGTGGATAGAGCCAGATTAGCCCGAAACATCTCTCCACTTTCGCCTAGCCCCACTTGCCCGCCCTTGGCCTTCTGCAAAATTTTCGCCTGCGGTGGCACTTCCCCTATGCTGTCGAGACCATTGGCGATCGCCAGAAAGAAGAATCCTGAGCCCTTTTTAATTAGCAAATCGGAATCGCTTTCTTCGAGATTCCCTCTTTCGCCTTCGATAACCCGCAGAGCCTTTTCAATCTGATCGTAGGACTTGCTGGACACCCACAAGTCGTCTCTCAGAAACGAAGCGTACACTTCGTTTCCTATCAGATAGGTATCATGGGCCTTGTCATCAAGTCGCTTGATTCCAGTCTTCCCATCCAATTCCAATTCCATGCTTGCGATATAGCCATCAATGATGGAACGGGCTCGAGGGCCCGTACGTACAATCAAAACGCTGTTCTTGTCCGGCTCTTTTTCGAAGCTTGTGCCGTAAGCCGTTACCGAGTGAAGCTCCTCCGCGACTAAATCGATATCAATTGAAATCGGGGTATCGTTCTCCTTGGCGATCTCTTGTTTGATTCTCGCTAGGGCGAATTCGCCGATCATCGAGTCTTTCAATGCCTGCATATCCAAATGGGCGAGCCACTTGGCATCATCGGAAACGATCTGAGTATCAAGCGGGGCAGACCAAGCGAAGTTGCCGAGAACGATAGCGGTAGTTAAATGGATAATTGATTTCATAGTTCTTAATTTCCCTTCCGCAATGTGATACACAGCGGGCTGATCTCGGGTTACAGTAGCCCTCGAAAAATTCTCTCGGACCGACGCTACGCCCTAAACATCGCTCAACTCGTTAGCTGAGCTTTCTACTCGATCTCTCAAGTCATTCAGAGTCCATTCACCTGAAAGGTATTCCGTTGGATATATCGCTTCGCCAGCTTGGCGTTTAGCTTCGATCTCGCTAATCACCTGTCGCATGGCATCGATTCGCTCTTGGTTGGCACGGCTTAATTGGCCGCTGTCATTGATCATTCGCTCTTCCCAATACAAAGGGTACTTCTCGATATCGATTCCTGCGCTCGCCAAAGCATAGAGAGCAAGTAAATCCGACTCGATTAGAAACCCCGATTTATGGGCGCTACGACCGAGATTGCCAAATACGCCGCCCGTATTCACCCCATACAACATGGCCGCTATATCAATCACGCCTCCAAAGAGCTCGTTCTGACCTTTCATCCTAGCATGCTTCATAACATTCTGGACCAAGGCATGAGCGCAAACGTAGAGAAGCTCCGCTTCCTCTAAATCCTCCAACCCGTCCAGGGAAAAGTAGATCGCTTTCCCTTCAGCATAGACCAACTCCTCGTCGTCGAGAAACGGGGTAACCACGACACTATAGTAGACGGAGTTTTTGGCTTCGATCTCCAGAGTCAGCTCACCGCCATTCCTATCAACCACCACGGTGTTGGGCTGATCGACGAGCCAGAGCTTTTTGAGCTTCCCGACAATGAAACTCGCTCCCTGCTCTCCTCTAGGTACTCGCTTTCCATTGAGCCGAAGCAACTGGTCGCCAAGCATGAGACCCGCTTCATCGGCCGGGGAACCCCCGAAAACATGCCTGACCACTACTCGGCTTCCGATTCCACGTTCCCGGGCGACACCAGACAATTCAAATGGATAAAACAGATCGGTTACGAAAACCGCGCCGGAATATCCCTGTAATTCGTCTTGGTTATAGTCCGCCACTTCGGCAGCCAGCAACTCCATCGATTCGTAAATCGAAGTTTCCACGGACTGAATGCGGTTGAGATAGCGCTCCTTTAGAGCGAGCTCCTCTTCCCGGCGCCGTTCCCGGTCTTCGACTGAAAGCTGCGTCGATTGGCAGCCGCAAAAGCTTATCACGAATGCCAGCCCCCACCCTGCTAAAGTCCTCCTCACACTGACCACATTGCCCGATTGACCACGATTTTCAATCCAGAATTGGTCACCGAATACTGGGCAAATTCCTAAGCTGCCTTCCAACCAAGGACTTAAGCGATCTATCAGGCGTCCGATACGGTAAACGTGAGATGTTCTCCAACGCTACGCTGGGGGCGTCCTACTCATTGCGTCCTATCAGTCTTGCTAGCTTTGATTTGCTGCCTAACCACGCATGCGGCAATCTGGGTCGGGATGACCGAAACTGAGCTACTTCAAGAACTGGGTCCCCCACCACCGGGACGCTAGCTGTGGGGAATCGCGAAGTTTTAGACTACGGTGGAGGACGCAAGGCCCAATTCTTAAACGGAAGGGTCTTCAAACTAACCGGATTCCCTGAATCGATGATCAGCGAAGGGCAAGCTCCGGATCCGCTCGAACATCAACCGCCTATTCGCCTCCAACATCGTCTACGAATCATAACAATCAAAACGCTTTCGGTCAACTTTGGCTCGATCAATAATCAGCGAGAAGAGACTTTCACCCTCTCTAGCTCTCCTTACTCCAAAACGACCCAAAAAGCATCGCCATCAATCAGCGACCGAATACATCCTCTGATCACCTACGTTAAATCAATGGATCCGCAAACTTTTACTCTCAGAAGATGCGGCATCGGAGCGGCGAGAGCAGAGCGATTCAAAAGGATCCTGAAAGCCGAGGATTGTCGATTCGAGAACCCATCTATCAAGACTACGATCCCGATTACGACCCTAACGCCCCACGGAGGCAAATCGTCGGGGGCCATACAGCCCCGAAGAACAACAACGCTTACTCCAGTGCTCAAACCCAATCCTCCGCAGGCGAACCTGAACCCCAAGAATCCGCCCCTGCTGAATCTCAGATATCATCTTCATTGAAACTGAGATTAAACGAGGACTGAACGCCCCACATCCAAGTTGGCAATCGGAACTTGCCCCGACCTGAACTAGCGTCGGATAATCGAGCGAAGCTTTCTATGAAATCGCTCCTTTCCATTGTTTTCGCATACATTTGCTTTCATGCTGCTAGCTCCCTCCCCACCTTGGGACAGACTAAACGCATCTTGTTTATCGCTGGCGAACCCAGCCATGGGTGGAATAAGCATGAATTTCCGGCCGGATGCGAACTTCTCGCCAGCTGTCTTAATGAAAGTGGGTTACCCGTAGAAACGATGGTGAACAAGGGTTGGCCAGAAGACCAAGCTACCCTCGAAAATGCCGATGCCATTGTGATATACTCAGATGGAAACGATAAGCACGTTGCCCGTGGGAAGGCCCACGTCCTCAGCGCATTGTATCAAAATGGAGTGGGCTTCGCGGTATTACATTATGCCCTAGAACCAGGTGAACCCGCTTTGGACGACTTTTTGGAAACGGCCATTGGCGGATACTTTAAGGTCGATTGGTCCGTTAATCCCGTCTGGTCCCTGGAATCGCCACGTTTATCGAAGCACCCGATCAATAACGGGATCGAGGAACTAAAGCTAGAAGATGAATGGTACTATCACATGAAATTCAGGCCGGCTTCCGCTCGCATCATTCATCTGCTCCAAACGGTCCCTCCACTTTCTTCTCTCGGAGAAGATGGTCCTAGAACCGGAAACCCAACGGTTCGCGAGGCCGTTTCCAGTGGCGTTCCACAATCGCTAGCCTGGGCCCATATTGGCCAAGATGGCCAACGGGGGTTCGGCTATACCGGTGGGCACTTTCATTATAATTGGAATCACCCTGGAGCCCGCAAACTTGTCCTCAATGGCATCGCCTGGACCGCCGGGCTGGAAATTCCGGAACCTGGCATCGACTCGAATATAGCTCCCATTGTCGTTCATCAATCAATCGAACATGCTATCGCCCGGGGCGACTTGAAAGACACGCTTCGGCATCTAGCCAATAATCCAGAGCTTCTCAATCGACCCGGCCGGGGAAGCTACACCCCGCTACACCAAGCGATATTGAGAAAGAAGCTAGATATCGTATCCACTCTACTAGAACAAAAAGCGGATCCCAACACTCCTACCAATAGCGGACAAACCGCCTTGCACATCGCCATCAGCAGGAATGACTCGCAATCTACAGAGGCGGTCCTCCAAGCGGGGGCTGACCTTTCCGCCAAAGACGGCAATGGCTGGACGCCGCTTCACCTTGCCGCCGCCAAGAATCGCATCGAGCTAGTCGAAATCCTGCTGAACAACGGTTCGGAGATCAACTCCCTAAGCGATGCGGGAGGAACACCGCTGCACGAAGCATCAGTGAGCGGTAGCCCTGAGTTGATACGGCTCCTAATCGATAAGGGAGTAGATCCAACCGTTGTATCCAAAACAGGGAAGACAGCTCTGGATCATGCGGTTGAGTTTAAAAACGAAGCCGCTATTGAAATTCTGAGCGAATTTAAGTGATTTTCACCCGTTACAGAGTACGATCTAGTTCAATCTTCGCATGAAGGTCGTCATCGCCGAAAAGCCATCGGTTGCTCGGGACATAGCCAAACATCTGGGAGCGAGCCAATCGCGAAGCGGCTATCTTGAGGGAAATGGATACGCAGTGACCTGGGCATTTGGGCACCTTGTCGAACTAAAGGAACCAGAAGGCTACAAACCTGAGTGGAAATCTTGGAAACTCTCATCGCTACCCATGATTCCCGAAAAGTTCGAGCTCGCTTCCCGCGATGAACGTTCATCGCAAGAGCAGCTAGACACCATCTCCTCTCTTTTCAAGAAGGCGGAAGAGATCATATGCGCCACTGACGCCGGCCGTGAGGGCGAGTTGATTTTCCGATATATTCTTTCTTGGTCCAATTGCGAGAATAAGCCGATCAAGCGTCTCTGGATCAGTTCCCTAACCAAAAAGGCGATCGCTGATGGCTTTTCCAATCTAGCTGAAGGGAGCGCTTACGACAATCTCTACTATGCTGCCAAGTCCCGAAGCGAAGCTGATTGGATCGTGGGTATCAACGCCACTCGTTTTTTTACAGTAGAGTACGGGAAACGGAACCTACTATTGAGCGTGGGACGCGTGCAAACGCCCATTCTCGCCATGATCGTACAGCGGGATAAGGATATTGAATCCTTCGATTCCAAAAATTTCTGGGAAGTTCATACAACAGTTCAAGAAAGCCTTTTTCGGCATACCAAAGGCAAGTTCGATTCCCAGAAAGATACGTCCGCAATTGTATCCAAAATTGATGGTAAAGAATTGATCATCGAAGCAATCGAAAAGAAAGACGAAAAGTCCAACCCGCCCTTGCTATTCGATCTCACAGAATTGCAGCGGGAACTCAATACTCGCCACGGACTCACTGCGGACGAAACCCTGAGAATCGCCCAAAATCTTTACGAGAACAAGCACATCACTTATCCTCGAACCGATAGTCGCTACCTGACAAGCGATCTCCAACCGACGATCGCTCCCTTATTAAAAAAATTCCTTCCCTTCCGCGAAAAGGAAATTGGGAAGCTCGACCTCGACAACCTCAAGTTTAGCAAACGCATCGTCAATGATTCAAAGGTTTCAGATCATCACGCGATAATTCCCACCGACTCGCTCCCTAAAAAACTGAACGATCAAGAAAAGAAGGTCTACAACGCCATCTTGACCCGCTTGATAGCGGTATTTTATCCACCTTGCATCAAATCGGTCACTACGGTTGAGGCGAGCTGCGAAAAGGAGCCCTTTAGGGCCCGCGGAACCCAGCTAAGAGACCCAGGCTGGCAGGCTCTCTATCCGGCCAGCGAAAAGCAGAAGAAGAAAGCGGCAAAGAAATCAGGCAAACAGGATCCGGCCGAGCAGCCTATTCCAGACTTCCAAACAGGCGAGCGATGCTTGCATCAACCCCGGGTCGAGACGTTTAAGACTTCACCCCCTAAACGGTTCACCGAGGCAAGTCTCCTCCAGCTTATGGAGACCGCAGGCAAGAATATAGAAGACGAAGAGCTCAAAGATGCCCTGAAAGACCAAGGCATTGGAACGCCCGCCACGCGGGCATCAATAATTGAAACCTTAATACAGAGGGATTTCGTTGAAAGACGTCGCAAGAGCTTGATTAGCGCCTCAAAAGGCCGGCAGCTAATCGCCATCGTACAAGATGAACGGCTCAAGTCGCCCGAACTAACTGGCGAATGGGAATACCGGCTAAAGAAAATGGAACGAGGCGAGTACGATCCCCAGCAGTTTAGAAAAGAGGTAGAAACCTATACTCGGGAGATTCTGTCGGCAACATCAGAAAAAACAGTTGATCTCAAGAATCTCGGGCCCTGTCCAATATGTGAAGCTCCTGTTATTCGGGGGAAAACTGGATACGGATGCTCTCAATGGCGGCAAGGCTGCTCATTCGCGATCCGAGAAGATTCTCTGGGAGCTAATATCTCGCCAACGCTGATGCGCGAGTTGCTCTTGAACCGGCAAAGCCTTTCTTCGGTTGGAATCAGCCACGAGGGAAATCGCGCCTTGGCGAAGCTCAAGCTAACCAAAGAAGGGAAACTTGAATACTCGATTTTCGAGTCGAATAATCCCGATTCGAACGATCCATCCATTGGACTCTGCCCCGTCTGTGGCGGCCCAGTCAACGAAAGGGAAAGGAGCTATAGCTGCGGGAATTGGCGACAAGGGTGCCGTTTCGCCATTTGGAAGGTGATCGCCAAGAAGGAAATCGATAGAGATACCGCGATCTGTCTCCTCCAAGATAAGACCACTGCCGTCATTGACGGATTCAAATCGAAAGCGGGGAAGGACTTCTCCGCTCGTCTGGAGATCCGAAACGGCGAGGTAAAGTTCCTTTTCGAATAGACCTTTTCGCGAGTGGGCGATGAGCGAAATCGCTAAGAGTTAAGCGTAATCGTTCAAGAGAGGAGGCTTGTCAGAATCTCCAATTCAGGTAAGATAAAAATGCTCAATATACTATTTACGAATCAGATAGGTTGAACCATGATTATAACGCGTAAATTCGGTAAACTCATCAGAGGACGTGCCACTCCGTTCCAGATCTTTTCCGCATCCATCCTAGGCATGCTAATCGGATTTGTCCCGGGTTTTCAACAGGCTCCCAAGCTCCTGATATTCTGGATCGGTTGCCTTATCATCCTAAATGCCAATCTATTTCTGGCCGGTCTGGTCGGAATCCTAGGGAAACTCCTGTTGATCGCCCTTATGCCGGTGGCTTTCGCCATCGGCAGGTTTCTCCTAGAGGGCCAAACCAATCCGCTATTCGCTTCTTTGGGGAACGGCAACCATCGTTGAAAACGGCCCCCGATAATCCGCTTCTCGCCGCCATCGTTCCCACATTCAACCGCTCGGAAACACTTGCTCGCTGCCTCGATTCCATATTTGCCCAAACGCTACAGCCCGACGAGATCATCGTAGTCGACGATGGGTCAACGGATGGATCAACGCAGGATCTTGAGAAGGAATACCCAGGACTCCGACTGATCGTCCAGAGACACTCTGGAGTGAGCCGAGCCCGGAATACTGGCATAGAGGCCGCCCAATCAAGATGGATAGCCTTTATCGATTCGGACGATGTATGGCTTCCGCAAAAATGCGCCAAACAAATTGAAGCCCTTTCTCAGAACCCAAGCGTCTTGGTATGCCATACTGAGGAGGCCTGGATCTTTCGAGGAACGCCTAAAACCGTGCCCAAAGACTATCGCAAATCGGGCGGTCGAATTTTCCTAAACTGCCTGCCCCGATGCGCGATCTCACCATCAACGGCTATAATTGATAGAAACCTACTAGTTTCGCTTGGCGGATTTGATGAATCGCTACCCGCCTGCGAAGACTATGACCTGTGGCTTAGAATCGCTGCCCATCACTCAGTCCTCCTTGTCGATGAACCGTTGATTGAAAAACATGGAGGTCATCCAGACCAGCTTTCGAACCAGATCGGCCTCGATGAATACAGAATCAAAGCCCTAGATAAACTCCTCGCAAGCGAAGTGAGATTGAAACCCGAATACAGAGAAAAAGCTATTGCTACGATCTTGGAAAAATGCGCGATACACGAGAAAGGACTAGAAAAGAGAGGAAACAGTGAGGAAGCATCCCTCTACCGTTCGATCGCCAACCAATTCCAACAGTCTAGTTCATAGCTCCTTCAGAACGATATCCTTATACCAGGCCTCCATGGGCCCACCACTGTGGACCTGCAAAGCGACGACGCCGCTTCGCTCAATGGTGTCGTCGACTTCAGTAAAATCCACTGTCTTAATGCCATTCAGCCACAATTGAATTCGGGCTCCTTCTGCTCTAATCACATATTCGTTCCAATCCTGGTGATTCACGACTTTCATCACCTCTTCCAGATCCGGACCTGACAAAACCTTCCGTCTCCGCGACTCATCGTACAACGCCCCCCAGTATTTGCCGCCCATATCCGCCTGATAGCCGATTACTTCGTGATGATCCGGAATCCGCTTCGTTCTAAACTGGACGCCCGCATTAACCTTCTCCCCAATCATTTTGAACTTCAGCCTTAGCTCAAAATCCCCAAATGCCTGCTTTGTGCTCAAAAACTGATTCTTCGGAATGTCTGCTTTCAGTGTACCTGCGACGATCGACCCATTCTCAATTCTGAAGGACTCCATCGGCCCCTCCCAACCATTAAATGTCTTTCCATCAAAAAGAGCCACATCAATTCCAGATTGGGAGCACCCTGAAATAAGGACTAGGAGGAGGGAAAGAGAACCGAGAATACTAGATAATTTCATAATTCGACTCTAAACCCGATGAGTCCGCTGGCCAATCTTCTTTTACTTGGACGCAACGATCTTCTATTAACTGCGCAGTCTCCTGGGATCCTTTAGCGTATTAGCCTTGGGCGAAAGACATCTGGATGGCCGCGACAGAATGGTTTTGGGGACTGGGCGACCAGTGAGGGGCCAATCCGATCGTGTTCGGATCCATATACGTGGGCGCCATGCCTCTATTTACCCTTTCAATCGCCTGGCTCATAAAATCGAAACGGGATAGAAAGCTCGTCTTAGCCACTAGCTTTCCTTCTCCAGGGCTTCCGATCGCATCCCTACAAAAATAAGCCAAACGATTAAAACGGCAAAAACCGCCACAAAGATAGTGCCCAGAGTTATCCCTGAACCCCCGATCATAACCAACCCAAGCGCTCCCGCGAACAGAGCGTAGCCAATCATCGGAGCAAGCGTTTTCCGTATCACACTGCCCTCTTTCCCAAGAAGCCCCACTGTCGCCGATGCGAAGACCACATTGTGGACGCATATCATATTCCCGGCAGCGCCCCCTACGGCTTGTAGGGCAACCACGATGTGCTCAGTAGCTCCGATCTTCTGGGCCATGCTGAATTGGAAAAACGCAAATAGCATATTGCTAATGGTGTTGCTTCCCGCGATGAATGCCCCCAAGCCTCCAATGGTTGGGGCGATCAATGGCCATAGTGATCCGAATAAAGTGGATACGCCGTCCGCCAACACGATGGGCATTTGAGCCAGCGAGTCGGATTTAGAATTAATGAATACTTGCACCATTGGGACAGCGAATACCAATGCGCTAGCTGCTCCTAACACGGTTCGACCAGACTCTCCAAGCGACTGCCTAATTTGAGTCTGATTCATGCGGAATATAGCGTAGCATAGAACGACCGTCACCACGAAGATGAAACCAGGGAGATACAGAGGCTGTGATTTCGTTCCGATTCCGCTGTTGAAAATATTGGCCCAGGAAATCGTTACGGCGTCGGAGGTGATAAACGCCTTGATTGGCTGAACCGTTCGAGTAATGACAAGCAACGCAGCGACAATTAGATAGGGGGACCAGGCTTTGATCAAATGGCGGCCCGAAACTTTAGCCGCGTGGTCATGGACATCAATTTGCAGTTCACCTCTCCACTCGGTATCCCATTCTTCTTCATCAGGAAATGCCCATGGCTTCTTTGGCTGAAACAATCCTGCTCGTGTCGCGGGTACTACAAGGCATAGGCCAACTAAAGCTCCCAGAAGACTCGGAAACTCCGGTCCCAAGAAACGGGCCAGTATGTTCGACGGGATCGTGAATGCCAGGCCTGCAAAAAGAGCGAATTTCCAGATGGCCAAGCCTTCCCCGAAAGAACGATTCTTCCCAAAAAACCTGGTCATTAACGACACCATTATGAGCGGAACAAAGGAACCGGCAATTCCATGTAGCAAGGCCACGGTCTCTCCAATTAAATGCAGGTAGGACTCGTGCGTCATACCCTGGGCAGCGACAACCGAGGCGACTTCCGGCTGGCCAGAAAGCCCCGTATTCACGCCCACCAATATTGGCGTCCCTACCGCTCCGAAAGAAACAGGCGTGCTTTGGATAATTAAAGCTACGACTACAGCGGCCATCGCCGGGAATCCTATGGCCACGAGCAATGGAGCGGCGATCGCTGCCGGGGCTCCAAAACCGGCGGCGCCTTCGATGAAAGAACCGAATAGCCACGCAATTATGATCGCCTGGACGCGCCTATCCGGGGAGATGTCTATAAATCCTTGTCGAATAGCGTGTATGTCGCCGCACGCCTTGAGCGTATTCAACAGCAGGATTGCCCCAAAGACGATAAACAGCAAATTTGCAGCCGTGACCAATCCATGAATACTCGCTGCTGCTATTTGCGCACCAGGTGTCTTCCAAACTAAGAAAGCGATCACCACCGTCACGAAATAGGCAATAGGCATAGCCTTCTTGGCGGGCCAACGAAGAATTACAAGAAGTAGCATCACGATCGCGATTGGAGCGAGCGCTATAAGCGACAATACGACAAGGGAGAGATCGTTCATTGTGGAGAAGATGAAAGGGGGATGGAAGAATTAGCCCGATCGAGCCCTGAGGGAAAGCCAAGACTATCTAGCGTTTTTCTGGCAGGGAAATCTATGGGTTTGGGGAGCTAACCTCACTATTCACAACCCATTCGGTCGCCGCGGTAAAGCGAAAAACTTTTGCCTTTAGTCCAGCTCAATTCAGAGCCGATTTCAGTTTCTCGAATTCGGATTGCGTGAGCGGCTTTAATCCACGGGAGCTACTCATCGCTATCTCGTCTCCCAAACCCGGATACAGGTGTAAGGAATATTCAGCGGATTTGAGCGAGAATTCGGACAATGAAAATCGGAGATTGAGCTTTCTGATTTCATCTTTCCGAAGATCGCCAACGTATCTGATTCCGCCATGGCATCGGCGTCCCAAGCTTTCTTTCGAGTCATAGTCAATCGCTGTGAAGTCGACCACCATCAGGCTGTAAGCGCCCTCAATATCAGATTGCGGTATTATTTCGCCTTTGATAATCACCGTATCAGCCACTCCATCAATTCCGTAGGCGCCATCCTGAAGATTGATCAAAGAGTCTCTTTGAAAATCTTCGTTACTCCGTTCGAACTCGTCTACGCCCAACCGTGTGTCCACGCTACCCGTTAATGGCAAATCGCTTGCCGTGCCAGAACGGACATCGCTAATGGCTACCTGGGCTTGCATATCCATAAACTGGGCATCCGCTATAGCATCGGCATTTCTATTCATGTTGGCGACCGATAACCCCCTAAATCAATATCCAGTATCTGTACGAATTTTTCAGATACTGTTAAACGCTTATTCGTCCGACAAGCGGCTCTCAAAGAAACTTTCTTTATTTTCGTGCCCGCATCGACATGGATTTTACGCTTGTCAGCGCCCACCACGGGCAAAAAGGACTTGCCAGAAAGGGTGCTCACATCAGACCCGACGAACAAATATCCTCGGATCGCGTCTTCCGAGTCTTCCTGCGATAGGCCTAATAAGGATCCGTAAACTAGTACGAACGCTGTTAACGCTAGTTTAGCCCAATTCCACCTTCCCGCTAGATGATCAGTGGGCACGCCTGCATTCCTGTTTTGCATGCCCAATGGCTTTCTTGCGATCAGCCTTTGTCGAGCGGGCTGGTTCTCGCTTCCAACTCACGAAAGGTGGCTACTTGCTCGGGCGTTAAAGGCTTCAATCTATTCGAGCTGCTTAAAGCCACCTGCTCACCATCTTGAGAAAAGAGATGAAATTCATAAGTAGCTGAATCCTCAGGGAATTCATTCACTAAAACACGTAATTGTATACCCAACAGTTCTCCAGCTGTGACGTCTCCTAAGTAGCGTACCCTTGCCACACGATTGCGACCCTCAATTTCTAGGCTATCGATATCCACAACGTCGTAGTTAATCACCACAACACAATAGGCTCCCGGGATGTCTGTTAACGGATCAAGAGTGCCCCTAACATAAACCGTATCAACGAAGTCATCATTCTCAAAAGCTCCGGTATCAAGTGCATCCTGCATGCTGCTTTGAAAGTCCGAGGTTTCTTGCTGGACCTCTTCAATCTGGGAAGTAATACCCTGATCAGCTGCACTCAAATCCCCACCAAATACATCTCCCCCATTATCCATTTGGGACCTCAGCATGGCGACTTCCACTTCTGACTGCATCTCCTGGAATTGCATATCTGCAACTAGCTGTGCAGCACGCTTCGTGTTCTCCATAGAGGACGCACTATATTTAAAATCGAGGACATTTACATACTGTTCCGCTAACTTGAGCTCAGGCCTCGTCCGGATACTCGCTCTTTGGGAGACCTTTTTCACTCCCGTGCCCTCATCCACGTAAATATGCTTATTGTCGACCCCTACGATCGGAAAATGCGATTGTCCCGCTTCAGCGCTAGCCTCAGTGCCAAAGAACAGATACCCTCCAGGCTCCTCAGGAACATCCTGGGCAGAAAGATTTGTGAAAACAACAAGCGACAAGCAAGCGACGCTCAGATTCGACAGCCTATATAGTTTCATAGCTAAGGGATTTAACGTAGTTTAATTATTAACGTAACATTGGCGAATTTGGTTTCGATTTTTGCCGTTAAGTTGCCTGTAAATCAGCTATCCGCGGGCCTGCACACCTCAATGACATCTTCTTTGTTTGGAACGATGCAAAGAAACTCGAACCCCTCGCTCTCATCTGCCTGATACCAATGGGGGACGCCGTCCGGAATGTAAACCGCGTCTCCTGCGGCCACTTTAAATACATCCTCTCCAATTCCTACCCGAGCCTTACCCCTGAGGATGTACTGCTCGTGCTCGACTGTGTTGGTATGGGCAGGCATCCCGCCACCTGGCTCCATGATAAACCGTCTCAGGGCGAAGTTTGGCGCTTCATCGCCACTTATCAACATCTGGCGTCTGGTACCCGAACCAGCCCCTACATGTTCCGCTTCAACATCTTTAGCCGAACGGACAATATATTTCCCCAACATAACTAAACGCTATGGGCCCACTTCACGTATTGCAAATACAGATTTTGGTACGGAGCTGAAAGGTCCTACTAACCCTTGAAGTAGCAAGAATCCGCATTATTGCATTGCCAGATGCCGATCTTTCTGTACGCGCGTATGGTTTCCCAGGAATTCCTGGCCTTAAAATTTTCATCGAAACGCAAAATGGCAACAGACCTAACACGCTACCGAAATATCGGAATCTTCGCTCACGTCGACGCGGGCAAGACGACAACAACTGAGCGCATCCTCAAGCTCACTGGCAAGATCCACAAGATTGGCGAGGTTCACGATGGAGCGGCGACCACGGACTTCATGGACCAAGAGCAGGAACGGGGCATCACCATCCAGTCCGCGGCGACGACCTGTTTCTGGAAAGACCACCGTCTCAACATCATCGACACCCCGGGCCACGTGGACTTCACGATTGAAGTCTACCGCTCTCTCAAGGTTCTCGACGGCGGCGTCGGCGTGTTTTGCGGCTCCGGCGGCGTAGAACCCCAGTCCGAGACCAACTGGCGCTACGCCAACGACTCTGAAGTCTCGCGCATAATTTACGTCAACAAGCTCGACCGCATCGGAGCGGACTTTTTCCGTGTCGTTAAGCAAGTCGAGGACGTTCTCGGAGCCAACCCTCTGGTTATGGTGCTGCCAATCGGCCGCGAAAGCGAATTGAAAGGCGTTGTCGATCTGCTCACTCGCAAAGCCTGGGTTTGGGACGATTCAGGCGATCCGCTCAATTACGAAATTCAAGACGTGCCTGAGGACATGAAGGACGCCGTCGAGGAGTGGCGGGAAAAGCTCATCGAGACAGCCGTCGAACAGGACGACGATCTCATGGAAAAGTATCTTGAGGGAGAAGAGCCGTCCATTGAGGACGTCAAAAATTGCGTTCGCAAGGGCACGATCAATTTGGACTTCTTCCCCACCTATTGCGGATCTTCTTTCAAGAACAAAGGCGTGCAATTGATTCTGGACGCAGTCGTGGACTACCTCCCATCGCCAACTGAGGTTAAGCCGCAACCGGAGATCGATCTCGAGGGTAACGAGACAGGAAGCGTGGCGGAAGTTGATGTCAACAAGCCACTGCGAGCCCTGGCATTCAAGATCATGGATGACAAATACGGCGCCCTAACCTTTACTCGAATCTATTCCGGCAAACTGGAAAAGGGAACCAATGTTCTCAACACCTTCACCGGGAAGACTGAACGCATCGGTCGCATCGTGGAAATGCATGCCGACTCGCGCGAGGAGGTCGACACGGCTCAAGCCGGCGACATCGTCGCTCTACTTGGGATGAAGAACACTCAAACCGGGCACACGCTTTGCGACCCCGACCAGCCGGCTACCTTGGAGCCGATGGTATTTCCGGACCCCGTTATCTCCATCGCTATCGCTACCCGGGACAAAGCCAACGCCGAGAAGCTTTCGACCGCCATCGGCAAAATGGTCAAAGAAGACCCTTCTTTCCGGGTCGAGACCGACGAGGACTCGGGCGAAACCATCATCCAAGGTATGGGCGAGCTCCACTTGGATATCAAAGTGGACATCCTCAAGCGGACCTATGGAGTCGAAGTTGATGTCGGCCAACCACAGGTAGCCTATCGCGAAACCGTTACCCAGCGCATCGAAGATACCTATACGCACAAAAAGCAGTCTGGTGGTTCGGGTCAGTTTGGTAAAATCGACTATGTTATCGAACCTCTGGAGCCAGGCGAAGGCTTCCAGTTCGAATCTCAAGTCGTCGGGGGCAATATTCCCAAGGAATTCTGGCCCGCCATCGAAAAGGGCTTCGGGAATTCGCGCGAAAAGGGTGTTCTCGCCGGCTATCCTACCGTGGATTTCAAAGTAACCCTCACAGATGGTTCCTACCACGCTGTTGACTCTTCCGCAGTGGCCTTTGAAACGGCAGCAAAAGCGGGTTACCGCCAGACCATGCCTAAGGCAGGAGCCGAGATCCTGGAGCCGATAATGAAGCTCGACGTCTTCGTCGGCGAAGATCACATTGGCGATGTCATCGGCGATCTCAATCGACGCCGGGGAATGATTAAGTCCCAGGAACCGACCGCAACTTCCGTGCAAATCAAGGCGGAAGCCCCGCTATCGGAAATGTTCGGGTACATCGGATCTCTCCGAACCATGACTTCCGGACGGGGACAGTTCTCCATGGAATTCTCCCACTACGCTTCTTGTCCTAAAAACGTGGCCGAACAAGTGATCAAAGAAGCGCAGGAACGCGAAGAGGCCAAAAAGAAATAACAGCGCTTTTCGAGATTCTCGAATTTTTCGCCCGCTCCTTGAAAAGAGCGGGCTTTTTCATGTGTGTTTGGCACGGTTTAGGCTTTCCGAACATCCTTGCCAAATAATGGCAATTAACTAAATTCAAACGAAACCCGGACAGTCTGCGATGTATTCACACATTGTAACGCGGATTTTCCCTCAACCCAGATACTCATGTTCAGACGGCGCTCATTGTTTGGCATCCTCGCGATTTCTATCGTTTTCGTTTCCACCTGTTTTGGCGCCGACGAGGAGGGAATTGCGGAATCCCAGCCAACTTCCCAAGCTGATGAGTACGAGGAACAAGGGCTTAAGCCCATGATCCTCGATCCGAGTGATATTTTTTCCGACGAACGGAGAGTCCTGCGCAGGCTGACTACTGGTGAATACCCCTTTCGCCGCGGTCTTTTCAAAGACGATGTGGTCATCAAATCGCGCCAAGTTAAGCTGGAATCGGGTAAAAAAGTCAGCCTCGTTTGGGGACGGCCAAAGAATGCCAAAATCGCGCCGGCTGTGTTCATAATTGACGTTGAATCCGCCGCCTTGAGCAATGCCCCTGCCCCCCTCTTCTTCAACCGGCGAAATCAGCGTCGCAAGGAGTTGGAGGCCAAGTATCTGCTAACGTCTCCTTTTGGCAGCAATCTCCTTGGACATGGATTTGTCGTTGCCTACGCGGTCGGAAAGGACCTCAGCACTCTCAGGTCGGCTCGGAAAGAAGATTGGGTCGATATGCTCGACAAGATTCGAGATCTCAAGGAGGTGGAAGACAGCAGTTTCTTCCTCATGTCGACGAAGGAGTATGCCAACCTTTCAATCTACCTAGCTAGCACGTATTCGTTTAGTGGATTCATCTTAGAAGAACCGCACTACATGCTCTTTAGCAGGAATACTCACAGGGATATAATCGACGAAAGCTATCGCTATACTTCGGAACAGATCTGGAACCGTACCGACCCATCTCGAAAGGATCTCTATCACAGGATATTCGGAAATATATTTTCTCCGATAATGATTATCCGGTCGGAGAATTCACCCACCCACGATTTCAACGAAAAGACGCTGATAAGTGCATTGATAGAAACCAACACTCATTTCGACACCATTACCCTTCCTCAAGTGCCTCGGAGATTGGTCTCTATCAGCGAGTCGAATGGGGTTATGGATACCGAGCCTAGAGTTACCTATAATGCTCCTTCGGTTTCCACTTGGCTAGAAGGCATGATAACGTATCTGAAAGTGAATTCGGACACCACGCCGGTCGAACTCGAAAAGCGAAGGCTCGTCTACTAAGGTTTTCGATCGTATGAGCTTTCTAGTTACGAATCCCTAGTTGGAACTTGGAATGCTCGAAACCCGCGGCTTTCGGGAGAATTGGAATCCCAGCTAAGACGCTTGCCCTTTTCTCTCACTCGCGCCCTATTAGCCAACATGAGAGCAACCGCTTTTCTTTTATTGGCCACGTGCTTTACCCCAATTACCTTCTCCCAATCAAGCGAGCAGGCTACTTTGGATATTATTCTAGCCGAAGTTCGGGCCCTGAACGAAAAGGTGGCAAACTTGGAAAAACGGGTTGCCGCATTTGAATCCAATTCCGAAGAGGCTCCTGCAGTCATTCGAGCGGCAATCGAATACGACGCTGCCAATCCACCTCCAGTCGAGGAAAAGAGCCGTAACAAATGGTACGAAAACCTGAGGGTAGAGCTTAAAAAGGCGGCCGTCAGAGCCAGCGGCAACTGGGTCAAACCGGAGTCGTGGGAAAGGATCGAGACGAAAATGACTCCGGAAGAAGTTATCGCCATATTAGGCGAACCGACGGCTAGGAAATTCTCTATCCGCAAAGACACTGACGAGATTCTCATCTACGAAGGCGATCTCCATGGAACGGGCAAGCTAGTCAGAGGGGAAGTCCGCATCTACAAAGGCAAAGTCAGACGCTTCTCGGCTCCGAATTTCTAGTTTCTCGATTGTCGGCGTTCTTCGCACAATAAAGGTATCGAATTTCCAATCGACACCATAGCGGATTCCATCCAAAACCTTCCGTCTTATGACGATTTTGGAAAATCTGGAATGGAGAGGACTCCTACATGACTGCACTGCCAAAGACGAATTGGCTTCGCGACTCGAAAAGGAACCTATCATCCTGTACGCGGGATTCGACCCTACCGCGGATAGTCTGCATGTCGGTAACCTGGTACCCTTAATCGCCCTTCGACGCTTTCAGAACTTTGGGCATACTCCTATAGCTTTAGCGGGCGGCGCAACCGGGAGCATCGGGGACCCTTCAGGCAAAAAGTCCGAACGGCAACTCCTTTCCCAAGAGACGCTGGAAAACAATATCGCCGCCGTCAGAGCTCAACTTTCCAGTATTCTCGATTTTAGCGAAGATATCCCCAACACTGCCCGCCTAGTCGACAATAACACCTGGATGGCTCCGATTAGCTATCTCGATTTCCTGCGAGACGTCGGCAAGCACTTCACGGTCAATGCTATGGTTGCCAAGGAGAGCGTTCGGGCCCGCATGGAAGACCGCGACGTGGGCATCAGTTACACCGAGTTCTCTTACATGCTCCTCCAAGGTTATGATTTCTACCACCTCCATCAGGCCGAGAATTGCGAATTGCAAATCGGTGGCAGCGATCAATGGGGCAATATCACAATAGGAGCCGAGCTGACTCGCAAGAAAGCGGGGGCTACTGTCTACGGACTAACCTTGCCCTTGATCACGAATGCCGATGGAAGCAAGTTCGGAAAAAGCGAGGCGGGAGCCATTTGGCTCGACACTAATCGTACAAGCGTGTATCGTTTCTATCAATACTTCATCAATGTCGATGATCGGGATGCTATCCGCTACCTCAAATACTTCACATTCCTAGACAAGGAGTCTATCGACGACCTGGAATCGCGTCACAACAAGAACCCAGGCGCCCGTGAGGCCCATCGAGCTCTCGCTCGGGAAATGACCAATCTCATTCATGGCGAAAGCGCTACAGAGGACGCCATCCACGCGAGCAAGATTCTGTTCGGAGGTGGACTCGATGGCATCTCCGAAAATGCCTTGAGTGAAGTTGCCAATGAAATACCTAATAGCTCAATCAGCGCCGATTCTTTATCCGGCGAGGGGAAGCCTATCCTGGAGGCTCTCGTCGAATGCGGCCTTTCTTCATCCAAGGGGCAAGCCAAAAAGGATATTCAAGGTGGGGGCGTTAATGTAAACAATTGCCGAATACAGGATATTCAAACCAAGCTTACCCAAGACGACGTACATTTCGGTAAGTACATTCTCCTTCGTCGCGGAAAGAAAAACTACGCAGCCCTAACCGTAGAGTAGCCGATTATTTCAACAGTTGCTGCGCGAACAAGCGTCTACCCAATCCTGCTGACCCGAAGGATCATCCTTGTCCCGCAATTACGGGATTTGTCCGAAGGCCGCTGTTGAGAAATCAATGAAAGTCGTACGAGCTGGCGGCTGGCAAGTCGCCCACCAAGAGCGGCTCGATCTTGTCCGCTTTCACGTGAATAACGTTTTCCAAGTTCTGCAAGGTACCGGTTATCATCAGAAACTTTTCCTGAGTAATTGTCAGACGGTTACGCTCGAACATCTTTGGCAACACCACGATATTCGATATTCCGGTCTCGTCTTCTAGGGATATAAAAAGAAAGCCCTTGGCCGTTCCAGGTCTTTGTCGGCAGATTACCTGCCCCGCCACTCTTACACGATTGCCGTGCCGCGTATGATCAAGGTCATGGGCCGTCCAGACTTGTGAGAGGCGGCTTCTAATGGCCGCCATTGGATGAGCCCCCACGGTAACACCAATCCCTTGATAATCCGCCTGTAGACGTTCGACATGCGTCATGATTTCCAGCGGACTCAGACCACTCCCATCTTCCGCTACCGCGTCTGCGAACAAGTCCCCAGGATCGTATACCGTCTCCACCGACCAAAGAGCATGGCGCCGGCTTTTTTCAAAGCAGTTCAAGGCTCCAATCGAGGCCAAGGTTCGGAGTTCATCTCGATCGAAATGCGTCCGCCTGCGAAAGTCCCCCAAGTCAAGGAAAGAGCATCGCTCCCGGTCTTCCAGCATCGCTTCCGTATGGGCGCGGCTCACCCCGTTTACCATAATCAACCCCAAGCGGATCGAGTTTTCGCTCTCTACCACGCAGCGCCAATCTGAATGCATCACGTCCACTGGCCGGGCCCGAATACCATGCCGCTTAGCATCCTGTATCAATGTAGCCGGAGAATAGAATCCCATTGGCTGGTTATTCAGCAAAGCGACATAGAATTCTGCTGTGTAATTAGCTTTCATATACGTGCTAGCATAAGCCAATAACCCGAAGGAAATCGCATGGCTCTCCGGAAACCCATAATGGGCGAAACTGGATACCGACTTTACAACTTGCTCGATCTTTTCCTCAGGAACCTTCCGTTCCCTCATAGCTTCCACCAAACTCCGGGTAACCTGCTCAATCCGATCATCGGTCCGGTAGAAGCTCACAGCTCGGCGCAGTTCCTCAGCCTGAGCGCCGGAAAAATCCGCCATCACCATCGCCACTTTCAGGATCTGCTCCTGAAATAGAGGCACTCCCAAAGTCCGCTCCAGCATCGGCTTTAGGCGATCGTCGATATACTCGATTTTCTTGCGACCAGCCCGGCACTCTAGATAGGGATGAACCATGTCCCCTTGGATTGGGCCCGGGCGAATAATTCCCACTTCGATAACCACGTCGTAGAACTCTTTCGGTTTCATTCTAGGCAGCGTCGCCATTTGGGCCCGGCTTTCGATCTGAAAGACCCCAATCGTATCCGCCTTCTGCATCATCGCATAAGTGGCAGGATCATCTTTGGGGATACTTGCCAAATCGATGTCCACTCCCTTGGACCGAACCCCTTCGAATGCGTCTTGCATGACTGCCATCATTCCCAATCCCAACAAATCCACCTTCACCATACCCATGTCCTCGCAGTCCTCTTTGTCCCATTGAGCAACCGTTCGCCCAGGCATGCTTGCTGGTTCCAAGGGGGTGATAGAGTCCAATTCCCCCTCGCAAATGACCATTCCTCCAGAGTGCTGACCCAAATGCCGCGGCATTCCCAGGATTCTCGGAAACAAGCGAGCCAGCGACGCCATTCTCGGGTGCTTCGGATCAATGCCCGACTTCTCGAGCTGCTCCTCCATAGGAATATCGTGAGAGTAGTTATGGCTTCCATACAGTGATGAGAAACGGCCAAGAACTTCATCGGGGAATCCCAGAACCTTGCCAATCTCGCGAATGGCGCTGCGTCCGCGATAGGTGATCACATTGGCTGTCATCGCCGCCCCTCGACGGCCATAGCGCCGATACACTTCCTGGATCACCTGTTCACGCCGGTCGCCACTGGGCAAATCGATATCGATATCCGGCCAGCTTTTCCGTTCCTCATTCAAGAAACGCTCGAACAGCAATCGCCCGCCAACTGGATCCACTGGAGTAATCCCCAAACTGTAGCAAACCGCGCTATTGGCAGCGCTACCTCGCCCCTGAGCCATGATACCATGCTCCCGGCAGTAGTTCACTAAATCCCAGACGATCAGAAAATACCCAGAAAATCCGAGCTTCATTATCACATTTAGCTCCCGTCTCAGCTGCTGTCGGACAGCGGGGCTCAGGCTCCGATACCGCTGCTCCGCTCCAAACCAGACGATCTTCTCCAAGAAGGAATCCATCGACTCGCCTTTTGGCACTGGAAATCGAGGAAACTCGTATCCAAGATTCTCTAACGAGAACTCGCAACGCTCCGCGATTCTCAATGTATTGACAACCGCATCCGGGTGATCGCGAAACAGGTAGTCCATTTCTTCGGCGGGCTTCACAAAGCCCTGGGCATTACGGCTCAGCAGCTCCCCGGCTGTATCCAGTCGCTTCTTCTCCCTCAAGCAGGTGAAAACATCCTGGACCATGCGGTCTCCCGGCTCCGCGTAGCGGACCCCATTGGTTGCCACCAGAGGCAAGCCGGAAGTTCTCGATAATTCAGCCAGGACCCCTATCCAACGATCTTCGCCTCGAATCAATAGCCGTTGGATTTCAATTCCTATATCGTCATCCGAAAAGATGCGACGCAACTGTCGCAAACTCCTCTTGAGCCCGGAAGTTCCACCCTTCTCCCAAGCGCGGCGCAACGGCCCCTCCCCGTCTCCAGTCAAAGCGAAAAGCCCCGCAGCAAATGGCTCCAGCTCTTTCCATTTCACTCGGCCCGCTCCCTTGATTGAACGCAGATGGATCGAGGTTAGAAGCTTACATAAATTCTGATATCCCTGTCTGGATTTCACCAATACGGGCAGAGCAGACCCATCCTCCATAGGAAGTTCGCATCCTACAATTGGACGCACGCCCTGCCTTCGAGCTTCCTTAAAGAAACGCGGGGCGCCATAGACCCCGCCCCGATCGCACACCGCCATCGTCGCAAGCCCCTTATCGGCAGCCGCAGTCGCGAGATCCTTCGGTAGCGACGCCCCCCTCAAAAAGCTGAATGCCGAACAAGCATGCAATTCGATGTACTCGCTAGCCATCGGCGCTCCCAGCTTCTCCAGCTG
Organism: uncultured Opitutaceae bacterium; assembly: GCA_964521705.1. Lineage (GTDB taxonomy): Bacteria > Verrucomicrobiota > Verrucomicrobiia > Opitutales > Opitutaceae > Pelagisphaera. The sequence continues at coordinate 29,048 of CAZFUD010000005.1, forward strand.
GCCCCTTCTCCCTTAAGCCTTCAGCCTTATTCCTTAGATTAATCATACATCCCCTCGACCATCCATTGGGAGAGCTCCTTCACCAGTCGGTAAACGCCACCAGTCTTCAGCTCCACATCCCATTCCAAGCGATTCCAGCCTCCCGCTTCCCACCACTGACCCGAATGAGCCCACGGACCTTTACAGGCTCTGATCGCCCCTCCAGCCCGCGAACAGCGAAACCAGACTGGTCGTCTATCGCGAGTCCTGACATCCGCATCTAAGGGTGGGCGAAATCGGCGCAAAGCCATGCCACGCGAATCCGTCGCTCCAACTAAATTCGCCAGAGGAACCATTGACGGAAGACGCTCCAGCTTAACTCCATCAGGACGGCCATCAGCTTCCACGACCGGTCGTCCAACATTGTCCGGACCCACAATTCCCGCCAACTGGGCAAGTGTCTGGGAAAAGCGGTGAGGATCCTTCAAACTGGTCTCGAAAAGCCCCAACTGATTCTCGCTCCGCTCCACTGGATCGATTTCTAGACTGATGCCGACAATTGCAGAATCAGTATCTAAATTCTCTAGACGGATAGAAAGCAGCGAAAACAGAGCATCCGCATCGCAATTCGGATCCGGAATCTTCAAGGATAGCCTGGCGGATTCAACCCGTTCCCCATCGTCCAACTGGATATCCGCCAAACGCAGCTCCAAGTCGAGAGATTCCGCGACTAGAGCGGCTCGCCTCAGCCGCAAGCAAAGCGAATCCAGAAAGCGGCGGATAATGAAAAGCAGCGGATCTAAGATATCAATTTCGTATTCAAAGTCTAGTGACTCCCTGTAGTATTCCGGCAAAGCCGACACGCGCAAAGGACGTTCTTCCCTGCCCGATAGGCGATCCCAGAAGTCCAGTCCCTCTTTTCCCAGCCGTTTGCCGACCTCTTCTCTAGGCAAGCCAACAAAGACCCCGGCAGAATGAATTCCCCACTGAGCCAGAATCGAATGCAGATTCTCCGAAGGTTCGGCGGCCACAAGAGACAGGGAATCGAGGAAAGCCTTTAGCGACCGGGAACCGCCATGGAGCTGTCCGCAGACGGAAGTAACGAATTCCATTTTATTGGAGCGTTGAGGACAGCCCCCCCTACCCTGAGACAAGTCTCCACCCACCACCATTACTCGTTTCGATTCCCTGGCCACCAGAAGAGCGAGATCCGGTGTTGTCGAGATCCCCATTCGCCCCTTGAGCCCCAGTCCTTGCAACGCGGATACGATTTCCTCGCATCGCTCGTCCAAGCCACTTCGATTAACCCCATCCAAACCGATAGTGCAGACGCCCAAATAGGTCTCTTCCACTTGGGGCGACAGGGAATAAGCGCAGTCGAACAATGCCCTCCCTGCCGACGCCTCCGCTTTTTCCGATCGGTACCGCACAATAATCTCCGGACAACGGGCAACCGCTTGGGGAAGGCTCAATCCGGAAAACATTCCTAAACGCTCAGCCGCAACCGAACAATCGATCACGGATGGCTTGGCCAAGGAAGCGTCTACCAACACGATCGGCTTGCCAACCAGCCCTTCCTCCATACGCGACACCGCCTGCAAAGCGAAACGAGGAATATCAACAACCGCATACATAATCTGCCTTCCACAACGAAGCCTTCACCCAGCCTGGATCATCTGCGGAAAATCGCCCATTTCCTGCTTCCGAAGCCGGAGGGCATCGAAGGTAAGGCTCTCGGCGATTTCCCGCGAGGGGTCATCGCTTTGCTCCAGTGAGAGACGGCCCGTAAGCGCTAATCGAATCTGGGAGCTCGGAACGATTGGCTTAGGCGTGCAGATCACCACCCAAGCAGACCGTTTGCCTCCCAATCGCTGCAAGCGATACCAGACAGACGATCGGGCCCGCCTCAAGGACCACTCGCCACATTCTCTGAGATCAATCAGGATCATGCCCAGATTCTCGTCCCGAAGCAGAGTGTCCGCCGCCTGCAAAGCTTGGTTCAAAGAGCGGCATCGAACCCACAGGAGATGCTCCAGTAATTCCGGCGGCGAAGTTTGCGGATCAAAGGCATCGCTCCCGTCCACCAAAGCTGCGAAGCAGCGTCTCCGGCGAGCCATCTCCAGCAGACGTAAGAGCACAGTTTGACTGCCTGAGCTCGGAGACGGAGCGACGAGTTCGCACAGAACGCCAGTCGGCAACCCTCCCACCAAAGCCCGGTCGAAACAGTCGATGCCAGTCCCTAAAGTGTCCCTATCGGTTCCGGACGCCCAACGGACGCCTTCACCCACGATTTCCCTAAGGCTAACTGGCTCTAGCTTAACTGCCGGAGCAAGCGCCATCCTCTCCAGAAAAGCGCTTTGGAATAAGGCCTGTCAATAGATAGTGTTCATGAACACTAAATATTTAGAGAAGGTTTGGTTCTCGAGACTCTCTAAATCTTGTAACGCCACCATTGCCTTGTTCTCATTCGACCGACCGCTGAATGGCAGCGGGTGACCTATGAGCTCTTGGCAAAATGAATTGAGACGGCAATCCTACAGCCGGTCCTTCATCTGGAAAACTGCCATCGCCATAATCTGTTGCGGACTGGCGGGGGGGGCGATCGTAGATCGCCTTACCGGCTCGAAAGCGAACCGGCTCTCTCAGCGATTAGCCATCGAGTTCATGAATCCCGAGAACCCCTACTCTGTCGGCTCACGCGAGCGATCGGGGGAGCTTCCGGAATCGCTGATTTCCCAGCTCGAAGACGACAGCTTCACAATCGAAGCATTTCTCTCCCTGAGCCCCTACTGGAAAACCCACGCTAGCGGGAATCTCGCCGAGATCGAGACTTACCTGGAGAAACGTTTTCCGGGAGAAACCGCTCAAATGCTGGGCGACTACCTGGCATCCCTAGACGGTTCGGAAAATCCGCGTCGCCAAAAGCTGGAATCTCTAGCCTCAGAAGAGCCACCCCCTCGCTACGCCAACCGTCTGCTCGGAGAAATCGAGGCTGGCAATCGCTACTACTTCCGAGCCTACCCTTACTTCAGGACAGAAGGCGACGCCTTCGACGAAGCCCGACCTTCTCGAGAACGAGCTGTTAGCATGCTGCTGCTGGATGATGATTTCGAAGAACTGCAGACACTTGTCGATCGAACCGAATACAACGAGTTCCTGTCCACCCGCATACGCCTGGACATCGCCAAGCACCAGCGGAACTGGATCGAGGTCGCCAAGCTGCTGCCTTTAGAACGGATTTCTAATTTCGACCTTCGCATGGCGATCATCGCCGCCATCACCGCCCTCGTCTGGGCCTCCATTCTTTTTCGCCTGGGCCAGTTCGATTCCTGGGCTAGTCGTGTAGGCGGGCTTTGCGGACTAGCCTTCGTCGCTGGGGCCTTAAGCACTTTGCCTACGCTTCTTCTTGTTCTGATAGAAGATGTCTATGTTGGGTATCAGCCTGATGGAGACATCGTTCGAACTATCGCGTTTTTCATTGGCGGAGTGGGGCTGCGCGAAGAGTTTTGCAAGTTGCTTCTCTTTCTGCCCTTCGCTATTCGGCTGGCCAAACGAGGGGACGAGCGGGAATCGCTCATCATCGCCAGTTTTGTCGGGCTCGGCTTCGCCGCGGAGGAGAACATCGGCTATTTCTCCCAATCCCTTGCCACCGCCGCGCCTGGGCGCTTCCTCACCGCCAACTTCTTCCACATCGCCCTAACCGGCATGGGAGGCCTCTATCTCTGCCGAGCTATTCGCCGGGGCAACTACAACGATTTTCTCTACATATTCGGAATCCTCATCGTTGTGCATGGCCTCTACAACACAATGCTCTCCTTGCCCCAGTTCGAGATTGGACCCTTTTTTGCCATGATGGTGTTCATCCTTCTCTCGATGCAGTACTTCCGAGAGCTCTATTCCATGAGCGTCCAAGCAGGGAGCGGATACAGCCTCAGCTTCCTCTTCGTATCCGGGCTGAGCCTGATTCTAGCAACCTTGATCATCTTTCAATCTTCTCAAGTCGGCCTAGGGCTCAGCTTAAGGCTAGTAGCCTCGGAGGCCATCGGGAGCGCCCTCATCGCTTTTATGTTCTTCCGGGAGTTCAACGAGTCGTTAGGGGCTTGAATCGATTGGCCAAAAAGAAGCAAGCGAATCCCAACTATTACCCTCGTCCGATCCCTATAAACTCGGTCACTCCAACCTGAAGAGTCCGAATTCTTTGCGGGCAGAATAAGCAATCGATGAAGCTTGAGCTACCCGAAGAACAGGGCTTCAGCCAAAGCGTCATCTGAATCAAGCAAATGGATCACCGCGCTCATGGAGTGTCGGTTACCGCCGATCGCAGCATCGAAGTGGGCCACTCCCGCCTCTAAGTTCAACTGGCATCGGGCAGCGTTTTCGTTCTCGTAGACGAAACGGATCTCCGCTTCTTCACTCTTCCCAAAAACGATGTCAAACCGATCCCGTTTCGAGTTTTCTACGCAATTCTGGCAATCCTCTAAAACGCTTTGTATCCACCGCATCAGGGCACGCAACTCGGCGTTCAGGCTATCAGGTTTATCGACTTCGATAGCGGTCAGTCCTTCAAGAATACGGTCCACCGGAAAGGCGCTGAAGAATTGCCCAATGGACTGGCGCAGGGAAAGCGTTCGGGCAAATGCCAGATCATGAATGATCTCCGGTTTCGGCACCTCCAATTCTTCCACAGCGTAAAGCTCGACAGCTGTATCGACCACTACTCGATCAACATTCCCAAAAAACGACTGGTAATCGGAAAGGTTCTTTGGCGAATCGAAGCGATAAGGCCAATAGTAAGTGGGAAGATCGCTCTCTAGGAAGATGGAAATCTGGTCTTCCAGATATTGTTTCTCTTTAAGCGTGTATCCAAAAATAAGAGCTTCACAACAGCTCATATCCCCAGGGCCATCACCAATGTAGCATTCGGAAAAGATCTTGCAGACAATCCCTTGCCCAGTCGCGTCCTCGTCTTTGGACGGACAAAGAGCTAGAATGCGACAGGGGTACCTTTTCGAAAAGCCGATCACGGATTGGAAGAGCTCCTGAGCATCCTCAACTGATGCTTCAAAGCCGAAGTGCAATATGAAGTTCATCCGCGAAGCCCGGAACTCCGACGGAGATCGAGATTGTTCCGAAGAAGGCGGGGCGTTCCACATATCGGACAACGATACCAATGCATTACCCACTGGAACCTCGATTCCAGGGAGCGAGCCGTAGATCTCATTATGCTCTGTCGCTAATAAGCCCGCCATCGGTCACTCAATTTACCTTTAAGGCCGGCGCCACTGATGCCCATTATCCCAAAGGAGGCGATCCGAGGCCAAGGGCCCCCAAGAGCCCGATACATAAGACTCCATCCCTCGTTGTCCCTCGCTCGACCAGAATTCGTGGAGCGGGGTTATCAAGCTCCAGGACGCTTCCGTTTCGTCTCCACGAATGAAGAGCGTTCCGTCGCCGAGCATGGCATCGAGAACCAATCGCTCGTAGGCCTCGGGCGTATTGGAGCCGAAGGTAGCGCTGTACTTGAAATGCATTTTGACCGGCTGAGTCCGGGTTTGCAGTCCAGGTATTTTGGCATTAAGCAATACCGTCGATCCTTCGTCAGGCTGGATTTGAAACACGAGTGAGTTCGATGCTAAATTGAACATCTCGTTTTCGCTAAACAAAGTGGATGGCGGTCGCTTGAATTGTATCGCGATTTCCGTGACACGACGAGCCATGCGCTTACCGGATCTCAGATAGAAGGGCACGCCTTCCCAGCGCCAATTGCTTATATTGAGCCTCAATGAAGCATAGGTTTCGGTTTCCGAATCCGGAGACACTCCCTTCGTTTGACGATAACCTTCAACCTTTTCCCCATCCACCAAGCCCTCCTTATATTGAGCCCGAACAACATCGCTACGCTCGTAATCCAAATCCAAGGGCTTGATCGCTTTGAGCAATTTCACTTTCTCATCCCGTATAGCTTCGGGATCTAGGGAAACGGGCGGCTCCATAGCCGTCAGAGCAAGGAGCTGCATAGTATGATTTTGAATCATGTCTCGAGTCGCTCCACTCTGCTCGTAGTAGCCTCCACGCGTTCCCACGCCGAGCGATTCGGCAACGGTGATCTGGACATTGTCAACATACTGCCGATTCCATAGTGGCTCGAAAATGGAATTGGCGAATCGCTGCACTAGCAAGTCCTGAACAGTCTCCTTACCTAGGTAGTGATCAATTCGATACACCTGCCGCTCTTGAAAAACGCCTTGGATGACCCGATTCAGATGGCGAGCTGATTCCAGGTCTTTGCCAAAGGGCTTTTCAATGACCACCTTGGTATGGTTATCGGACCGCTGGTACCGAGTGGCCAGGCCACTGGCGCCCAAATTCTCGATGATCGGTTCGAAAACCGATGGAGGAGTGGAAACGTAGAAAACGCTTTGGGTTTCCCGGCTTAGCCCTTTTTCGATTTCGTCGATCTTCTTCTTGAGCGTCTTAAAGGCCTCCAATTCGTCGTAGCCGCCGCTGCAATAGTAAGTATTTTCCTCAATGCGGTCCCAGATCTCCGCGTTGAGCGGACGCCGAGAAAATTCTTCGATAGACTCTCGAGCTAATGTTCGAAAATCCTCGTCCGGGATTGGCTTTCGCCCGTATCCGATCAACGAAAAATCGGCGGGGAGTAGATTATCCACAGCCAAGTTGTAGATGGCGGGCACGAGCTTGCGGGCGCAAAGATCTCCAGACGCGCCGAAAATCGTAATTACTGTCGGTTGGGCGCCTCGATGCTTGCTGAGGCCCTTCAGAAACGGATGGCGTGTATCTTGAGACATATAGCTAGAGTGGCATTCCAATGGCTCTCAAGGTGTTCTCCAGCCTGAGGCTTGTAAAGCGGATTGCTATCAGGCTCCCCGCAACGTTTCCTTTCCGAAGAGAGGGACATTTTCAAAGTGCCGGGCAGCGATGATCTGCCCTGATTCATGTTCTACTTCAACAACGTCTAATCGAAAGGACTTCGGGCGAGGCTTTAGCTTGGCAAGATAGGCCCGGCAGACGCGAAGCAAGGCGTCTCTTTTCCTCCGACCGATCGATTCGTAGCCGCTGACAAGAGCCCCCGACTTGCGTGTTCGCGTCTCAACGAAGACAAGGGCAAGACCATCATGGCAAACGATATCGATTTCATCCTTTCCAGCCCGCCAATTCCGAGCAATAATTCGATAGCCTTTGGCCTTTAAACAGCGTTCCGCCTCTTTCTCGCCCAAGCGACCTATGACATCCGTTTCTCGAGAGCCAGGTCGGTTGAACAATTGTCGGATCCAAGACAACACACCTTAACTTGAACGGATCTCAACTGCGCGCCAAGCGAATGGTTACAAACACCTAAACCAATCAATCCAACACTTCGGCCTCAAGATCACGGTCTAAACCAACGCCGGTTCTTTTTCTAACTGCAGCGAAACCAGATCCGAGTCTTCGTGTTCGGAATTGAATTTCATGGACACCACTTTGGAAACACCCTTTTCCTCCATGGTAACGCCATAAATCGCTTCGGCGGCTTGGATGGTTCGCTTATTGTGCGTTATGATTATAAACTGCGATTGAGCCCTGAACTGTTTGAGCAGTCCCGTGAATCGTCCAATGTTCGATTCGTCCAATGGCGCATCTAGCTCATCGAGCAAGCAGAACGGACTCGGTTTAACCATGTAAATCGCGAACAATAGCCCCACTGCCGTCATGGTCCGTTGACCGCCTGAAAGTAGAGAGATATTCTTCAATCTCGTTCCCGGAGGCTGGGCCACGATATCGATCCCGCTTTCCAGGACATCCTCCGATTCCATCAATCGCAAATCCGCTTTCCCTCCGCCAAACAATGAAGTGAATGTGTGCTTAAAATTAGCCTGGATCTGATCGAAAGTCTGCGAGAATTGCTCGCGAGACTTGGTGTTGATTTCCTCGATCGCCTCCACGAGCTTATCTCGAGATTCAATCAGATCGTCGTACTGCGTTTTCAAGAAATGGTGGCGTTCTCTAAGTTCTCCATATTCCTCGATAGCATCCGTATTGACAGCCCCCATACCTTGAACGCGTTTGCGGACCGCTTGCACTTCGGACTTGATCTTGCTCCAATTCGTATGATCCAAAGCTTCAAGCTCTTCTTCGCTTGGACTGTCCGGCAAGGCGTTCAACGGCTGGGAATCCTCCGAAGCGGTTTCCGCCCCTGAATCTACTTCAACGCCATTCTCCGCTTCGATCGCCTCGGAAGAAGATTCTTCCAATATGCCTTCATTGGTATCAGAATCTTCGATATCAGTAGATCTGCCCAAATCAAGCTTAGGCAAGTTAGGTACCGGTTGCCTCGCTTTCCATATTTCCCACTTCCAATCGATCAATCGCAAATCAACCCCGTACTCACGTTCCATTTCCTCTTGAATGAATCCCAATTTAGAACGCTTTTCAGCCAAGCGCACCTGACGATCATTCAAGCTCGATTTGAGGGCGTCTAGTTTTTCTCGTGCGTAGGTTTGCTCTTTCTCGAGAATATTTACCTTATCCTCGATGGACGCGAGCGACTCGCGGTTCTTTTCTACCGCCGCTTTCGATTCCGCGATTTCACCAAAAAGAGCCTCACTGCGCTTCGAGCTTTCTTTGATCGCCTCCTTCTGCTCATCGATTTGGATATTCCACTGCCCAATGTCGGCGCTCTTGGTATCCACTAATCGAATGAGCTCGCTTCGTCGCTGCTCGGTTTCGACCACGCCTTGCTCAAGCATATCCAGCTTCCTCTTTTTTTCCTGGAGATCGAATTTCGCCTGGGACAAGACCTCCCGTTTGTCATCCCGTTCGTTACGCGTCTCTACGACGTTGGTTTCGATCGCCACTAGCTTCTCCCGTACTTCTGCAATGCTCGAAAGATCCGATTGCAAGCGCGTCTTAACCACTTCCAATCTTTCGGTGGAGCGAGCCAGCGACTCCTCCAACAATTCTCTCTCCCGCTGGGTGCGCTCGATCTTGGACTTCCGGTCATTGAGAGATCGTTCAGCATTTCCAGCCTCAGCTTGGAGACGTGAAAGCTCTTGATTCGTTTCGCCAATTTCACGACGACACGTTTCTACCGACTTTTCCGCTTCTTCGAGGGACGCGTTCAATGCTTCGGCTTCATCGCGCTCTTTTTTTAAACCGATCTGGTCCTTCTCGAGTTCTTTGGCTATTTTCTTAAGTTCGATTTCCCTCTGGAGGATACTTGAACTACTCGCTTTGCGAAAGCCCCCCGTCACTAGACCTCGGCTATCGATGGATTCCCCTTTTTTCGAAGCGACCTGCAAAAACGGGAATTCCGAATTAGACTTCCACCAGCTAAGGAATTTCTCAAGATCATCTACGATATAGCAGGCATCCAGTACAGATTCGACAGGGCCCGCATCTTCACTAAGAGAGACAAATCGAGTTGCCGGCTCCAGCCAATCAGGAACTTTCGCGGGTTTTGACGCCGTTCCGCTTCCACTAAACAATTTCAGGCAAGCTCTGCCAATCTCTCTTTTCTCCAGCTGTTTGAATATCTCGACAACCGTATCCGCGTCACTCACGGCCACCGCTTCAATCGCCGATCCAAGCAAGGATTCAATCGCCAATCCGTATCCATCTTTAATGGACAAATTGGACGCTATTGGCGAAAACGACCGCCCCGCCAGAGAGCCCTGCATACGCCCTTTCATCAGAGCCTTGGATCCTTCGCCATACCCCTCCAGTTTCTCTTGCAACTGCTGCAGCAGCTTTACTCGGGCCGATTTCTGGGCCACCACTCGGTCGAGTTCTTGAATTTCACCCTGAATCGCTCGGAAGGCATCTCTTCTCTCGGTAACCTGGTCCTGGCTCTTAGAAAGCTCCGTATCCAAGTTTTTCTTTCGTGACTCCGCTGCTTCCACCTCCTTATTGAATCTCTCGAGTTCCGATTCAGCCTCGGCCAAGCCTTCTTCTTGCTCCTTGAACTCCACCGTCAACTGTTCCAGCCGATTGGATCCCGTCCCAGTCTCCACTTCGAGCAAGGACAACTGTTCACGACAGTCTTGCAAAGCCGACTCTCCCGCTCCCAATCCGCTACGCAACGTTTGAATTTCCCGCTCCGACGATTCGAGCCTCGCTTCGATATCGGCGAGATCTCGGTTCCTTTCCTGAAAGACTTCGTCAGAGCTACCAACGACATCGAGGTGAAGCTCTTTATCGGCAGAATGGGACTCGAGGCGGCTGCCCAGCTCTTGTATCTGGGTTTCAAACGAGCGGATCTCTTCCTGAGCCTGATCGATACGCTCCTTCATGGAAGTGATCCGAATCTCCGACATATGGGTTTGGTTCGCCGCCTGCTCTTTTGCGCTGCGAAGATCGAAAACCGCTTGCTGGGAATCCTGGATTTTCTGTATTAACGCCTGTCGTTCTTCTTTGTATACAGTTAGACGTGACTCTTTCTGTTCCAAATCCTTTTGGTAATCGTCTACTTCGGACTGCAAGCCGCCGGCATCCTTATCGATATTGTCCAGATCCGACTTCAAGGCTCCATATTGATAGGTATTATAACCCACATCCAAATGCCTAAGCTTGTGACTCAGCTTACGATAGCGAATCGCTTTGGTAGCCTGACGCCGTAAGCTGCCAATCTGGCGATTGATTTCGGCGATCACATCGGTAACGCGATCCAAGTTCGTTTCCACTCTCGCTAATTTGTTGAGAGCTTCTTTGCGCTGGGCCTTGTACTTGGAGATTCCCGCCGCTTCCTCGAATACCGCTCGCCGGTCTTCAGGTTTCGACGATAGGATCTGGTCGATTTGCCCTTGAGCCATGACCGAGTAAGACGTCCTGCCAACGCCCGTATCCATAAACAGCCGCTGTATATCCCTCAAGCGGCAATTTTTTCCATTGATGCAATAGTTGCTCCCCCCGTCCCGATGCACGCGGCGAGTCAATTCGACTTCGTTGAATTCCTGACCCAGCTCTTTCTCGCAATCGGTCAGGATAATCGAGACTTCACAGATGTTGAGGGGCTTCCGCTTATCGGTTCCTTCGAAAATGACATCCTGCATTTTGCCGCCCCGCAATGCCTTGGCGCTCTGTTCTCCCAAAACCCAGCGAATCGCGTCCGCGATATTGCTTTTCCCGCATCCATTCGGTCCTACGACTGCTGTCACACCCGGCTCGAACCGGAGATGGGTCTTATCGGCGAAGCTTTTAAATCCGTTTGCTTTGAGAGAGCTAAGATACATGTAAGCCGCCGAAAATGAACGACCGCGTTGACCCCTGACAACCTCAAAGACGCCTTTGTGAATAAATCGAAGAATAAGTTGGGAACAACCTCGATCGGCACCCTAGCATATCGACGCTCTCTCAGTCCACGATGCAGCAAGGCAGCATAGCCGCGTCCTCCATTCCGTGGATGATCTTCTTGTCCGGCGGGCAGAAAGTCGCCAGGGCTCCAGCGAGGTCTGCCGAATCCCCATTGACAAAATAATAGGGATTCAATCGCAGTCTCCCCGACGCCTCATATACTTCGCCATTTTCTCTATAGAGTGGATGGGACAATCGTATGGATTTGCGAAATTCCTGGATAATGTGCAGGTGGGATTCCGCCAAGCCACAAGCCTCTTCCAAGCTTCGATACCAGTCTTCCTTGGAAACATCGCTGCCAATTACCACGCTACGCGATCCCCAGGCGGTTTCGTGGAATCCGGAGATTTTGAGAACTAGGTTACGCTCCTTCTGGCTGGCCTCAGCTAGATCCATCCAGTGATGAAGCGAACGCCCTTGAGCCTTTGGACCCTCTAAAACCGCCCCGGGAGGCAAGGGAGCAGGATCCACGATCCAAGACTTTGGAATCAGACCATCGAGAATCTTGCGCGAACTCTTGGGAATGCTCTCGCGCCAAAAATCAAGAAGGTGGTGGTGGTGGTAAAGGGCCATGGCCGCCTTCTCTTCGAAGAAAGGTCGCAGCGGCGGATCCAATGCTATCTCATCGTTTTCCCATGCTTCGATGACGTACTGGGCGGTATCGATATTTCCGAGAACGATGAGCTCGAAAATGCGGTAGACGTCATCGATCTTTTCTGGATTCCCATCAATATCGAAATAGAGACCCCCCCCCAACGGAAACACTTCTTCCGTTCGCAAGCTGAAAACGCGCTTGCCCTCCAGCTGAAGCTGCTCCGCCAGCCAATCCATTTCCGGCTTATAAGTTGCGGATTCCTCGCTTACCAGGATGGCCACTACGGGGCTATCCTGGTCGGAAGCCAATGAAGCGAGACGCTTGTAAAAAGCCTGAGCCATCGCTCCGCCCCCCCCAAGCATGGGATACTTTGAATCCTTTTCGTACAAGGCATTCAAATACGCCGTCAAACCGATCCCGCCAGGAACCGAATCGAGCTCGGTAATAGAAAATCCGTCGTTGGTAAATAGAAGATCGGGACGAATGACCGGCGGAATGCGGCCTTTTAATTTTTTGCTTCGGCTGACTTTTACCAACTCGTCGGGCTTGCCTCTATCTAAATACTCTGCCACCCAAGGAACCTGCACGTCACGATTGCGAAGCAGTTTCTTTCCGTCCGCAGAACGCGAATACAGAATTTCCAGAGCCTTGTAGAAATCCAAACTGGCTTGACCGATCCGTCGCAGCTCTTCAACGATCTCCCCGGACAGCTTCCAAGGCTCCGGGGAAGTTCTCCAGGTCTTGCCCTCGAAGAGTTCCCTTTCGGCAAAGGCCTTTTTCAATTCGTTGAAATCCATTTTCGCTATTTCCTGTCCCAAACCGAGCCGCAGACAAAGTCGGCTAATCGTCCACTTGGAATTCCTTATTGCGATGTCGAGGGGAACCCGCACGAAGCCAAGCGTTGATAAATAGATCGATATCCCCATCCATCACTGCCTGAACATTGCCTGTCTCCGATCCCGTCCGTAGATCCTTGACCATCTGATATGGCTGAAACACATAGCTGCGAATCTGATTTCCCCAGCCGATTTCACCCTTTTCTCCATAGACCTTTTCCATTTCCGACCGCTTTTCGTCCTCCATCTTTTCATACAAACGAGCTTTCAGCATCTTCATTGCAGTCGATCGGTTTTTATGCTGCGAACGCTCCGTCTGGCAGGCGGCCACAATTCCCGTCGGTAAATGGGTAAGCCGAACCGCTGAATCGGTCTTGTTTACATGCTGCCCGCCTTTGCCACTGGCCCGATAGGTATCCTCCCTGATATCTTTTTCATCAATATCGATTTCGACATCATCTTCGATCTCCGCTACCACATCGACTGCGCAAAACGATGTGTGGCGGCGAGCATTGGAATCGAACGGGCTGATACGCACGAGTCGATGAACTCCGCGCTCCGCGTTGGCGTAGCCGAATGCATTCACTCCTTCGATACGAATGGTAACTTTAGACAATCCAGCTTCTTCACCAGGCAGAATGTCTACAATTTCGGTTCTAAAGCCACGACGTTCAGCCCAGCGCATGTACATGCGGAAAAGCATATCCGCCCAATCGCAAGATTCGGTCCCACCCGCTCCCGCATTTACGCTTAGCAAGGCGTTGCAATGATCATGAGCCCCCTTCAAGTAGCATTGAATTTCTAGCTCATCCAATTCGATCTTCAAAGATTCCGCTGACTCGTGCAGCTCACTCGCCTCGTCAGAGTTTTCGTCGACATCCTCTTCTTCGAGCAACTCTTCCATCGCCCGAGCATCGTCAACTTTCGCTTTGAAATCCTCTAGGCCGTTGACCACGCGTTTCAAGTTGTTCGATTGAGCTATGACCTCTTGAGCAGTTTTTTGATCATCCCAAAATCCCTCCCCGGCCATCTTCGCGTCTAGCTCTTCGATGTCCTTGCGCTTGCCATCAACGTCAAAGATACCTCCACAGGTATCCCGCTCGCTTTTCAATTTCCTCGTGCAAAGCTTTTGTCTCCGGCTTGATCATAAGCCGAGGAGACTGGAAATAATTTCCAGGAATTCAAGAGCAGAGAGCCGTTGCCTCTAAATGGGCTCGCGATCCTTTCTTAAATCACTCTTCCACGTTGGAGCGGTGAAACTCTTCCGAGAATAGGCGAACCAATCGATCCAAGGCTAGAAGCACCGCTTCCGGCCGGTTGGCCACCCCCAACGATTCCCGTTCCCAGGTGCTTAGCGACATGGAAATTTCTGAATCCTGTGGACGTTCCAAAAGGGCCATTTCCTTTAATTTCAGATCTATCGTGTAAAAATGGCTTGGACCCTGCACGTGAGCCACGTTTACCGTGAGTTCTAAATAGGGTTGGCCCGGAACGCCCTCCAATTCATCAGAAGAGAACAAGTCGATTTGCAAGTCGTTCAATTCTCTGGCGAGTCGTTGACGCAGCATCCCTTCGGTTAAGGTGAATTTACCCGATCGGTTGTGCAATGGGCGGATCTCGATCCCGACTCCTTCTAGCCCACGGAGCAAGCTATCGCTGAGCTCCGCTCGGGAGCCCTGAACTAGGGCAAACATCGCCAGCGCCATACTCAAGAATCGATGCATCCTTTCAGGTATCGGCTCCAAAACGCTGAAATTTAACAACCGGGCAATACGTCGGCTTGGACAGGAAGTCGGGCGACCGCGATTTCGAGGGCCGGGACGCGATGTCAAGAGACTCCCAGAAGCTTGATATTGATCGATGGCCCTCGCACATTGCCCGCATGGAGATCGACGCTAGCGAGAAACGAGCCACTATGAGCGTGGGTGAATTCGCTAGTTTCTCGCCCTATCCTAAACGGGAAGCATCCAAAGGGTTTGGAATGTGGAGAGCGGCCGTTGGGCAACAGTGGCATCAAGAAGTCCAAAGCCGAGCGGACTCCGAAGGTTTTGAGAACGAGCAATCGATCTCGGGTGAAATTAAATGGCATGGATGGACGCTGCTTCTGAAAGGCCGTATCGACCAGATTAGAATTCACAAAGGGCAACTCCACGCTCGGGAAATTAAAACCGTGTCTGCGAATCTGCCTCTCGAACAAGATAATGTCGCTCAGAAGTACAGCGACTACTGCCTCCAGTTACTCGCCTATCGTGAACTCCTCCAAAGATCGAAACGCTACCTTTTCGACTCGATCAAAATGGAGCTCTATCTCGTTGAATTCTCTACCGGAATCACCCAGAGCGTCATCCTCGATGAAACGTTCGAGCATCTGGTTTCCGATCAGCTGGATCGCATCGCCAACTATCTGGATCAAAAACGCGAGCGTCTTCAGCGGCTTCGAAATTTGCGGTTCAAAGCCGCCTATGCCACCCCTCGCCCAGGCCAAGAAACCATTCAATCCGATCTAAAGTCCGCATTCGACAGCTCAAGGATCGTCCTTCTGGAAGCGCCAACGGGATACGGCAAAACTGGTGTGTCCTGGGAGCACGGGCTGCACGAGCTAGCCTCTGGGCAAATCGAGCGGATCGTCTACCTCACCAGCAAAAAAACGGGGCAGTTAGAAGCAATCGAACGCCTTGATTCCCTCCTCTCCGATCAGTCAGCAGCCAGATATTGGCACGTCCGCAACAAGGAGGAGCACTGTGTTAACTCGGAGTTTCGCTGCTCTCCTAAAGTCTGCCCTTATCTAAACGATCTTGACGTCAAGTGGGGATCTACGGCCCTTCAAACTTTTCTGTTCGCCGAAGCTAGACCACCTTCATTGGAGCAGCTCAAAACTGCTAGCGCATCCGTCGGCATTTGCCCATATGAGGCGATGAGAGCTGCTCTCAACTACCGAGACATCTGGGTGGCCGACTATAACTATTTGTTTTCGTCAAGTAGCGGAAGATTACTCGATGAACAACCCGACTTCGACCCAGCCAAAACCTTCCTTATTATCGATGAAGCTCACAACCTACCGTCTCGAGTCGAATCCAATTCTAGCAAGGAGTTGAGGTCCCTTTCCCTGGAAGCGCTGGCGAGCGAGCTCACCGAGCTTGGAATAGACAATCGCCTTGCCCTTCATCTGAGAAACCTGGCTGACGAATGCGCCGCTTTCGGGAGGGGCGACGTTCTTAGCCTGCGTCAACTTGACGACATCGCCGATAACTTGGCGAATATCGTCAAACTATTCTCCAACCAGCCAATTGAATACGAGTCTATTAGTTCCGGATCAATGGATACGATCTGGAGCCTAGCATCTGGTTCGACAGCAATGAAAGAGCGTCCTGAATGTTTCATGGGCTGGATTCCGGAAAACGGAAATCTGAAAATCACTTGCATTGATGCATCCTCTGAAATTCGGCGTTCATTAGCCTCGTTCCGTTCCTGTCTCCTTCTTTCCGCAACGCTCCACCCTATCGACGGATTTTTGGAGCAAACGGGTCTGGATCAATTGGACCGTCGGCCAATCAGCTTATCGCCGCCGGCGCCATGGCTTGATGGAGCCTATGATGTAGCAATCGACACACGAGTAGATACGCGATACAAGCATCGCGACAAATCATCCCCTGAAACAGCTGATACGATCGCTCGGCTCGCCGAGAAATTCGCCCCCATTGCGGTATTCTTCCCTTCTTATGCGTATGCAGACAAGGTGAAGGCTTTATTGAATGAATCGTATCCGTTTTTCCGCATAGCATCTCAAGCGAGAAACCAAATGGAGACCGTTGAACAGCGCGCTGCCTTCATCGACGAAGCCTTGCGTTTCAGTGATGTGATCTTTCTGACGCTGGGTTCGAGCTTCGCGGAAGGCGTCGACATGCTTGGCGGCAAAATCAAGGCTGCCATGGTCGTCAGTCCAGCCCTTCCCGAAGTGAATCCCGTTCAGCAATACAAGCGAGACTACTATCAGAACCGGATTCGAGATGGATTCGAGAGAGCCTACCTGCAACCAGGGATCCAAAAAGTGAACCAAGCCCTAGGCCGCCTCGTCAGGGCGCCGGGTCAATCTGTAAAGGTGCTTCTACAATGTAATCGATTCGCCGAATCAAAGACCCGATCCTTGCTCGCTACGCAGTACAAAGAGTGCAACTACATTTTTACGGAACAAGACATGGCGGATTGGCTAGAGGGATGAACCTGAGTCAATTAGTCCCGAAACCCTGATTCAGGGCATCACTTTCTCGACGGTTCCCACTATTCAACTGGATTCCCCTCTGGATCGTGTATCCGAGCGAATCGACCATTTGGATACGTTTCTGGGGTCAATTAAAGCGGGGCGACATTATCCAAGTGACCTCAAACGCCTTAATCCGCGAGGGAGATATAACCGCTTTCTCTGGGGGAAGATGGACAGAGTTGATGCTGATACCCGAGTAAGGGCGAAGCGGACGGCTTTCTTGCGAGAGAGGATTGGCCCATAAGTTGCGTTCGAGCGTAGGAGTGGGTTTATCCCGCGATGCCTTTTGCTTAACTTCATGAGGATCGCGGCCTAAAGCCACTCCTACAAACCTAACGAAGCAGGCTTTTTCTTTACCTCGCGCGATCCTTCACTCTATCAAGACTGAGTGACCACAAGAAAGTCCATCGGTTCTAGTGAGATTAGCTCAGCCATTGAAAAGATCGCTGCGGATATTGCCGCCACTCATTCTGGGACCAAGACACTCGTGTTAGCGGCTATAGCAAATGGCGGCATTGCGTTAAGCGAATCGCTCCGTGCCCGGCTACTTGAATCGCACGGCCTCCAAACTCATTCAGCCACAATCGACATTTCCTTCCATCGGGACGACATTGGGGTAAATCCGATCTCCAAGGAGGTCGAGTCGACGTCACTCGTGCAAAATCCGGAGGATGCTACGATCATTCTAACTGATGATGTCATATTCTCCGGACGCAGCGTTAGGGCGGCCCTCTCCGAATTGCACGCCCTGGGACGACCACGAAAAGTCGAGCTTGCCGTTCTAGTGGATCGGGGAAACCGGCGCCTGCCGATCGAGCCGAATTATCGAGGCATCAGCGAGACCACTGCGATAGACGAAAAGGTCGAAGTCCACCTTTTCCCGAAAAACCCGGAAAAGTCGCATGTTGACATTCTCTCCCCTTAGCGCTGGATGGCCATTTCAGGTATGCCTTGGAATCGCAAAGACCTGATCTCAACAGAAGAGCTCACAGCGGATGAGATCCTTACTGTTCTCAATACTGCCCGAGCTTTCAAAAAGATTCTGAGTCGGAGAACGGCCAAAACTCCGGCCCTCCGTGGTAAAACGGTCGTCAATCTCTTCTTCGAAAACAGCACGCGAACCCGCGTAGCCTTCGAAATGGCAGCGACTAAGCTGAGCGCCGACGTCATGTCGCTGGATATGAAAACCAGCAGTACCTCAAAGGGAGAGACGCTTCGAGATACCGTAGAGAATATTCGGGCTCTTGCCGCCGATATCATAGTCATTCGACATTCATCGCCCGGTACCGCAGCCTATATCGCTCGCGTGCTCGACATCCCCGTCCTCAACGCAGGCGACGGGGCCCACGAGCACCCCACGCAAGCGCTTCTCGATTGCTATACGCTCCACGAGAAATTTGGCGGATTGCAGGGGCTGAAAATCGCGATTCTAGGAGACATCCTGTACAGCCGCGTAGCCAGGTCCAACATTTGGGCGATGACCAAGCTCGGCGCAGAAGTTACTGTCGTAGGCCCTGCCACCCTTGTTCCAATGGAATTCGAAAAGCTTGGAGTCACGGTTTCCCACGACCTTAAATCCGCGCTCGCGGACAAGGACGCCGTAATGCTACTACGTATACAGCACGAGCGCCAAAACGTTTCAGCATTTCCTTCGCTAAACGAATACACAAAAATGTTCGGCCTTAATAAGACCCGGCTTTCCTGGCTTAAGGAAAACGCCGTCATTATGCATCCGGGCCCAATCAACCGCGGAGTTGAAATCGATTCAGAGCTCGCGGATTCCAGCCAGTCCGTCATCCTCGACCAAGTAACCAATGGGCTGGCTACCAGAATGGCGGCCTTGTATCTCTGCTCAGGCGGAAAAGCCGAATCCCTAGTAGAATCGTGACATATATCTCAATACAACCGCAACAGAAGTGAGCGAAGCTATTTGGATTAAAAACGGACGGGTGATCGATCCCGAAAACGATCGCGACGAAAGCGGGGATTTGTTCATTGCGGAGGGCAAGATCGTGGATCGCCCCTCGAAAGCCTCCTTGGAGGGGGCTACTCAAATCGATGCAAGCGGGCTAGTCGTGTGTCCCGGGCTGGTCGATCTGCACGTCCACTTCCGCGTTCCCGGACAAACGCACAAAGAAACGATTCTTACCGGCACGCAAGCAGCGGCAGCTGGCGGATTCACAAGCGTCGTTTGCATGCCAAACACGAATCCTCCCGCCGACACGGCGGGGACTATCCAGTTTATCAAGGATGCAGTGGGCCGCGAAGCCCTAGTGAACGTTTTCCCTACCGGATGTATTACGGTTGGGTCCGATGGCGAGCGTCTCTCTCCCACTGGCTCTTTGCGAGACGCCGGAGTAGTCGCGATTTCAGATGGCGGGCGTTGTGTGCAAAACAACGGCTTAATGCGGCGGGCAGTTGAGTATGCCCATATGTTCGGCATACCGGTAATCGACCATTGCCAGGACTATTCTCTTTCGGCGGATGGCGTTATGAATGAAGGATTCATGTCCACCAAATTGGGACTGCGCGGATCGCCTACCGAGGCTGAAGACATCATGGTTTCGAGAAACGTCATTCTCTCAGCCAAGACGGGGGCTCGTATTCATCTTCAGCACATTACTTCCAAAAACGCTGTAGACATCATCAGGCGAGCCAAGTCGAGAGGCGTGAATATCACCGCCGAGGCAACCCCTCACCATATCAGCTTTTCGGATACGGAAATCGGTAGCTTCGATACGAACTTCAAAATGAACCCGCCTCTGAGGAGCGAAGCAGACCGCACTGCCATTCTGGAAGCTCTGACGGACGGCACGATAGATTGCATAGCAACTGGTCATGCTCCTCATACGGACTACGAGAAGGATGTGGAGTTCGACAACGCTCCCTTTGGAGTCATCGGACTTGAAACCGCCCTAAGCGTAGCCTTGGACCAGCTCTATCATCCGAAGCGTCTTTCGCTTTCAGACACATTGTCAGTACTTACCAATCGTCCGTCCGAGATTCTCCAATTGAAGAAAGGAAATCTGAGCCTGGGAGCGGATGGCGACGTCGTAATTCTTGATCCCGATCTAGAGTGGACGCCCCACAGCGAATCATTTCATAGTAAATCCGCGAACTCCCCATGGATTGGCCGCCCTTTGAAAGGCAGGACAGTCAAGACATTCGTAGCTGGAAAACTGATATACGCAGACGGCAGGATTCTATAATCTATCGCGCCGTCCGGAAGAGGATTAAGCCCGCCCCATCAACGACCCCCACGACCTCCCCCGAAACCGCCGCGACCGCCGCCAAAACCTTCACCTCCACGCGGGAACCCGCCACCTGGAACATCAGATACATTGGCATTTTCTAGGGCCAATTGAGCCTGTCTCTGCTCGCGCTCCCTTTCAGAAATCTGCTGGGCGGCTAAACTCGCCAATTGAGCTTCGTTAAGGACCGCCGCTGCTTGCTCGAGCAGCATAGCATCATAAATCTCCCGTTCTTGATAATAGGTATCGACCAATTCCTGCGTAATCGGGGCCGAATCCCGGCCTCGACCACGTCCTTGCAATTGGGAAATATCAACCGAGTATTCGAAATCCTT
This sequence comes from uncultured Opitutaceae bacterium, assembly GCA_964521705.1. GTDB lineage: Bacteria > Verrucomicrobiota > Verrucomicrobiia > Opitutales > Opitutaceae > Pelagisphaera. The sequence goes on from CAZFUD010000005.1 coordinate 49,654, forward strand.
GTCCACTTTGGCATAGACGTTTACGAGCCCTTCCGCCTGCCGCTTGGACAATGGAGTTTCGGAGTAGCTCAAGGCTCTCTCAAATGACTCCACGTCTCCTCGGTACTGGAGCGTATTGGAATACTGTTTCAGCTTCTGGGCATCTTCCTCGCCCAAAAGAGCGTCGATATCTTCAGAAAGCGCCGCGAATTGATTGCGGTAGTCTTCGCGAATCGCCTCTCGCTCCTCGTCAGTCACGACTGAGGCTTTCATGCTCGACTCCATTCGAATCAGATTTCGTTCTGCCATCAGGGTTTTAAGAGCATCGATTTCTTCTGGCGGAAGACCAAGTCGCTTAAAAAAATCGGCGTATCCGCGATCCAATCGCTCCATCTGACGCTCGATCATGTCCATCCGCAGCTCCGGATCATCAAAAGCCGCCAAAGCCCTTTCCAACTGAGCCGCTCTGGCCTCGCGTCTCCGTTCCGCAAATCTTTCTCGCCTCTCTTCCGGCGACATGTTCTCGAACTCGGCAAAATCGCCTCTCCTTCGAGGTTGCTCGATCTCCTCTGCATTCTCGACCACCTCTTCTACCGCTTCTGCAACACCGTCGACAGTGATGGGCTTTTCCACTTTTGGAGTTTCAGCTAGCAATGCTTTCAGGCGCGAATTCTCCATGCTCAAGTAGCCTGCGTAGGCAGCAAACCCGACGGCAAGGCCGGATACAATTACGGTGGACCAAGACTTCATAGTTCAATTACAAAGGCGAAGAGCGAGGAAGCTTAACAGCTACCAACTTCTTTGACAAGAAACGCGATTCACGCTCAAATAGTTACACTGTTTACACCCCGTTAGCTATCCGAATATCGACATTAGTTCCAGCTCGATTTGCCGTCGATAAACCCTTGCAAATTGGAACAGGCACGATGATTGTCCCGATTTCTCCTGTTTGGCGATTTGTAATGAGCGACAAGGCCTCCCAAAAGAGCGGACCCGATCATATCGGAATAATCATGGACGGCAACGGCCGCTGGGCACAGTCTCAAGGCCTTTCCCGCATCAAGGGCCATCAACAAGGAGTAGAAACATGCCGCCGCGTGATCGAAGCCTGCCAGGAATTGGATATCCATTATCTAACCCTTTACGCCTTCTCGGCAGAGAACTGGAAACGTCCTGAAACTGAGGTGAACACGCTTATGGAATTGCTGGAACTGTTCCTCATGCGAGAAACGGACACCCTGATAGAGCACGGTATCAAGCTTCATGCTGTAGGTCGCATTCCAGAGCTGCCTGCGAAAGCCAGGGCCGCATTAAAACAAGCCATGCAGGCGACTAGCCAATTCAATGACTGGCACTTAATACTCGCACTGAACTACAGCTCGCGAAACGAAATTGTCGATGCCACGCGAGAGCTCGTGAAAAAGGCCATAAAGGGAAAGCTGTATCCGGAGGACATCGAATGGGAAGACATCGAACAAAACCTTTACACGAATGGCCTGCCAGATCCGGACCTTATTGTCCGCACGTCGGGAGAGAATCGTCTCAGCAATTTTCTCCTCATGCAGAGCGCTTACGCGGAATTCTATTTCACGCCCACTTGCTGGCCAGACTTTACCAAGGCTCATCTGCAAGAAGCCATCGATTCGTATCATAGCCGAGAACGACGATTCGGTCGTACAGGCGAACAGCTTGACAGAGAAACGACCCTCTCACGCTGACCTTCATTCGCTTTAAAAGTGGGCAAACGTATCCTTAGTACGCTCATTCTTTGGACGATTACCGTCGTCTGCTTCTTTGTCATTGGCCCGGATGCTGCCGTTTGGTTACTGGCCTGCCTGAGTGTGGCCACGCAATACGAATTCTACGGCTTGCTTGAGCGCATGGGCCGTCATCCATTCAAAAAATTTGGCGTTTTCCTCGGTCTCATCATCATTTTGGCGCCCTATTACGCAAACAAGCTCTCAGACAGCCCTATAGCGGGGGGAATGCAGTCGGGGATCATAGCGG
>CAZFUD010000006.1:0-46488 GCA_964521705.1 uncultured Opitutaceae bacterium
AAAAGAGGATGATAAACGTCTCACGATTCCACCTTCCACAGTATTCGATGGAACCGATGCGAGCGAAATCGAGATCATGGCTAGCGGCCCTGACACAAGAGGAGACCCGCTCTACGAAAAAATCCTTTCCGTTATACAGGAAGCCGACCATTTCGTTACCATGGTAACTCCGTACTACATTCCGGATGAGGTGCTTCAGAGATCGTTGATGGTTAAAGCTCGCTCGGGGAAGCAAGTGAAACTTGTTATCCCAAAAAAATCCAATCACCCAGTAACCGATCTGGCGAGGAAGCACTTTCTACGAGAATTGGCTGAGGCAGGTGTAGAAGTACTTCTCTACAGAGCGGGAATGCTACACGGGAAGGCGATAATCGTCGATGGTTCGGTTGCCATGACAGGCTCAGCGAATATAGATCTACGCAGCCTTTTCGTTAACTACGAACTCGGAGCATTCCTACACGGAGATAATGATATTCGGGCAATCCAAGACTGGATAGACGAACTACTATTGAGCTCCGAGTCCTTCAATGACACTCACCAGGATGACCCTCCTTTTCTCAAGGCTATAGCGGAAGATACCTGCCGGCTACTTGCGCCACTTCTCTAGGATCCCTATCAAGCAATAAAACCCTATCAGTTGAGCTAGTCCTCGGATCCACCGCCATCCCGAAGCAGCTTGTATTCTACAGAATCCCTGATTGCTTGCCAGCTGGCTTCAATAATGTTGTCGCTCGCTCCAACCGTTCCCCAGATCTCTTCTCCATCGGCGGATTCGATGAGCACTCGGGTCTTAGCATTCGCTCCTGATTGGGATGCCAGGATCCGGACCTTATAATCCTTAAGTTCAAGGTTCTTAAGATTTGGATACGTTTTCGCCAACGCCAGTCTAAGAGCGCTGTCCAGGGCCCCAACGGGACCGCTCGATTCAGCGACCGTGTAATGCGGTTCCCCATCAACGTTGACTTTGATCGTAGCCTCGGAAGTGGTCGGCTCGTCGGGAGAACGCTTTTCGACTATGACTCGGTAGCCCTCGAATTCGAAATGCGGACTATACTTGCCTGTAAATTTGTCTAGAAGCAACCGAAGCGACGCGTCCGCCGATTCGTATTCGTAGCCATTGAACTCGAGCTCCTTCAGCTTATCAATGATGGTTTTCGTTTCAGGAGAGCTTCTATCGATATTCACTCCCAACTCCTGAGCTTTCATCAACAGGCTGCTACGTCCTGCCATGTCGGATACAAGCACGCGTTGCTTATTCCCGACTTTTTCTGGTTGAATGTGCTCGTAGCTGTATCCGACTTTCTTAGTCGCATCCGCATGAGCGCCTCCCTTATGGGTAAATGCGGACAGCCCCACGTAGGGCGCTTTTTTATCGTGAGACTGATTTGCCAAGTCGGAGAGGAACAGGGAAATATCACGCAGATTCCCTAGGTTTGGGCTGCAGTTCATACTGAAACCGAGCTTCAAATCCAGGTTCGGGATGATCGTCGTCAAATTCGCATTGCCGACTCGCTCGCCATAGCCATTGAAAGTTCCTTGAACATGGGTGGCTCCGGCTTCAATTCCGGCGATTGAAACCGCTACTCCAACACCTGCGTCATTGTGGCAATGCACTCCAATCTGCGTATCGGGGAACCGTTCCACAACTTCTCGAGTTACCCTTGATAGTTCGCCGACCATCTTTCCTCCATTCGTATCGCATAACGCCAAGCAATCCGCCCCGCCCTTAACCGCCGCCTCTAGCGTTTTCATAGCATATTCCGAATTGTCCGCGTGCCCGTCATAGAAATGCTCGGCATCGTAGATGACTTCCCTGCCGTTTTCTTTCAAAAATCGGACAGAGTCTTCGATCATCGCTAGATTTTCTTCCGCCTTAACTCGGAGTACCTCTTCAACATGCAGAAGCCAGGTCTTGCCGAAAATCGTCACTACGGGCGTTTCAGCCTCCAGCAATGTTTGCAACTGCGGATCTTCGTCCGCTTTGAGATTGCCTCTTCGTGTGGAGCCGAAGGCAGCGATTTTCGAATGCTTTAGATCCAGCTTTTTAGCTTCATCGAAAAACGCCATGTCGCGCGGATTCGACCCAGGCCAACCGCCTTCAATATAGTCTATCCCAAACTGGTCGAATTTCTTGGCTATTCGCAGTTTGTCGGTTACGGAAAAAGAAATGCCCTCCCCTTGGGTGCCGTCTCTCAAAGTCGTGTCGTAAACTAGAATCTTCGGTTTGCTCATCTCTAAATTCGATTTCTATGGGGTGATTTGCTTTGATTCTATGAATGCTTTGATAGTATTCGCGTCTGCATGCAATGGGTATTTGACGATTTCCCTGCTTTTCAACGCTTCCAAGCTCGGGTGGATCGCCTCCTGCCCAGTTGCTTCCAGTACCGTTTCAGGGAACTTGGCAGGATGGGCAGTAGCCAGGATAACGCAATGTTCAAACTCGTCTAGTTCCTTGAAAGCGCAGGCCGTATGTGGATCACACACATACCCATAATTTTGATACACGGCTTCAATTGTATCCCGAATTTCCTCATCACCCATTCGCGAACTCGACATGGATTTGATAATGGATTGATCGTCCACTTTGAAAATGCCTGTCGATTTGAAATCCTCCATTACCTTGCGAACGCGATCTCCATCGCCTCCGAGAGCGTAATAAAGGAATCTTTCGAAATTTGAGGCGACTTGAATATCCATAGAGGGGGCCAAGCTTTGGGTCGCCGCGCCAACTGAATACTCACCCGTATTGAAAAACCGGTTCAATATATCATTCTGGTTCGTCGCTACTCGAAAGCCCGCCACCTTCATGCCCATTCTATAAGCCAACCATCCCGCCAAGACATTGCCGAAATTTCCAGTAGGCACTACGAACGTCGTTTTCTCCCGACGGGCTTCGCCGATTTGCAGCCAAGCGTAAATGTAATATACGCACTGGGCTAGAATACGGGCCAAATTGATCGAATTCACCGCCGACAGCTTGATGCGTTCGCTAAATTCACGATCTCCGAACACCGCCTTGAGCTCTCGTTGAGCGTCGTCAAAACTTCCTTCTACGGCGATCGGGAAGACATTGGATTCCCCGGTGCAAGTCATCTGCCGTTCCTGCAGCGAGGATATTCGGCCATCCGGGTACAGGATAAAAATATTCACCCCGGATCGACCAATAAGCCCATTTATAGCCGCGGCTCCCGTATCTCCCGAGGTGGCTCCTAAAACGTTGATCGCATCACCCGTTATCGCAACCTGCCTCTCGTAAAGTCTTCCCAGCAATTGCAGGGCATAGTCCTTAAAGGCGAGCGTTGGGCCATGAAATAGCTCCAGGACACTGATCTGGTCATCCAATTCAATAAGTGGCGCCAGTTTGGCGTCATCAAATTTCGTATACGCATTGGCAATCAGCGACTCTAGCTCGCCATCTTCAATATCTGTCGCGAATCGCTTGAAAAACCGGTAGCATACTTTCGCGTAAGACTCTCCCGCCCAAGTATGAAGTTCCTGAGAAAGGTCAGGCAGTTCGCTCGGCACAAAGAGCCCTCCATCCGGGGCCAGTCCGACCTTGACCGCCTCGGAAAAACTATGGAGCCCGGTTTCCGCCCTTGTGCTCAAGAATTGCATTTCTAGTCGGCATCGAGCCCGAATGCCTTATGGACGGCTTGGAGGGCTCGATTGGAGTCTTTTTCATCGATCACGACTGAAATCTTGATCTCCGATGTACTTATTATCTGGATATTCGCCTTTGTATCTCCCAAGGCGGCAAACAATTTTTCGGCAACTCCAGAGTGGCTTCGCATCCCAACCCCAACGACCGACAGCTTGGCAATGTCGCCAACGAGAGTCACTTCGCCACCCCCCAATGATTCCAGTATGGACTCGACGGCCTTCGACGCTCGTCCGGTGTCGTCTCGGGGTACAGTAAACGTCATGTTGGCTACTCCGTTCCGACCGATGTTCTGCACGATCATATCGACAACAACATTAGCCTGGGACAGTCCATTGAAAACGATAGCCGCCGTACCCGGCTTATCCGGCAGATTGGTTATTGTCACTTTCGCCTGATTCTTATCGAGAGCGACGCCTCGAACAACGACGTCTTCCATGGAGCTAACTTCTTCTTTCACTATCGTACCGGGGATATCATTAAAACTGGATCTAACCTCAAAGGGCACATTGAACTTGTTGGAGAATTCAACAGAGCGGGCCTGCATCACTTTCGTTCCCAAGCTCGCCAGCTCTAGCATCTCCTCATAGCTGATTTCACTAAGTTTCCGGGCCTTGGGAACCAAACGGGGATCGGCCGTATAGACGCCGTCAACGTCCGTGTAGATTTGGCAAAGGTCTGCTTGAACCCCTTTCGCCAAAGCGATCGCTGACAAGTCCGAGCCTCCCCTGCCCAAGGTAGTAATTTGGCCTTCTAGATCGACCCCTTGAAAGCCAGCGACAATTACTACTTGCTTAGACTCGAGACAGTCCACCAGCCGCTGGCAATCCATACTGACGATTCGCGCTCTTGTATGCGAAGGGTCGGTCAAAATCCCGGCCATCGCTCCCGTCATCGACACCGCGTCTACTCCGAGAGCGTGTAAGGCCATGGCTGTCAGAGCGATGGTTTCCTGTTCACCAGCCACCAAGAGCATATCCATCTCTCTATCGGCAGGATCCGGATTGATAGACTTGGCCCGCGCTATTAACTCATTTGTCACACCAGAGCGGGCCGACACCACGACTACGATTTCGTGGCCCTTATCAACATCCGCTTTGATAAGCTCCGCTACATGCTTGATGCGATCGACATCACCCACCGAGGTTCCGCCAAACTTCTTTACGATTCTAGCCACCTGTCCTCGCTCTAATCACCAAAATCTCTAATCGGCATCGTCATGGGCGATCCCTGGACGCTGTCCAGATTGCCAAGATCGTCGACCGTTTCCTTTATCGCTTTTTCCGTGGTCATGTGGGTAGTTATAATGAGCGATACCCTTTCAGAACCTTCGCCTACCTCTTTTTGAGTCACGCTCGCCAAGCTCACTTCCCGTGACGCCAGGATAGAAGCGATCTCCGCCATTACCCCCGGTCGGTCATCTACGCGCATGCGAACGTAGTACCTCGAATGCACTTCCTCTGGACGGGCGATCTCCAATCCGTTTCCATTTTTAGGAGCCGGATCCAAAAACGGAAAACGACCCTCGGGACCACCAAAGATCAAGAGCTTAACGGCATCGACAATATCGGAAATCACCGCGCTTGAAGTCGCATGCCGTCCCGCTCCTGGCCCTATGTAAACGGTTTCGCCTACAACATCGCCATGAATCGAGATCGCGTTGAAGACGCCATCGACACTTCCTAACGAACTGGATTTGGGCACCAGCGCCGGCAAAACGGATACGTACAAAGCCTTGCTTTGGCGCTCTCGCTCAACGGAAGCGATGAGCTTCACTGAGTATCCATTATCTTCGGCAAAGCGTATATCCTCTTGATTTACCCGCGTAATTCCGTCCAATTGAACCTCGTCCAAATCCGCCCATTTGCCGTACGCGAGGTACGCCAAGACAACGGCTTTGTGGGCAGCATCGATTCCATCCACATCCAGCGATTCATCGGCCTCCGCATAGCCCAGCGACTTGGCTTCTCCAAGGATTTCCTGGTAGCTAAGGCCCTCATTGGCCATTCGAGTCAGGATATAGTTGCAGGTGCCATTCAAAATACCGTCGATACGGGAAAAGTCATTGATAATCAGCCCCTCCCTTATTGCCTTGATAACCGGTATTCCCCCAGCCACGCTCGCTTCGAACAACAAGTGACCTCCATGCTCTTGGGCAGCAGCGAGAAGCTCTTTACCATGGTCGCATAACAAGGCCTTGTTCGCCGTTACCACGATCTTACCCCCACCTAAAGCTCGAGTAACGATTTCCAACGCCAGACCCGTTCCGCCCATCAATTCGCAGACAACATCGATTTCCGGATCAGTTGCCAAAGAGAGTGAATCTTCCGTGATCAAGCTAGGATCGATCTCCACGTCCCGCTTCTTGGATTTGTCCCTGACGGCCACGCGAGCAACACTAATGTCCGCCCCAAGTTGCTCTCCCAAAAGCTTTCGCTTCCTAGTCAGATGATCGTAGACACCTTGGCCCACAATTCCGAAGCCGCAGAGCCCTACGCTTATTTTCCTATCACCCATTGGAATCGCCCCCATTTGGTCCTTTACGGTCGAAACGATTTTCTTCGCCCCTAATCAGGCGACCGATATTCGATTTATGCCGGTAGACGATAACGATAGCCATGAGCCCAGAGGCCCAAATCAAGGCCTGAGCAGAGGCTAGCAGCCAATTGGAGACCGGCAGACTTACAGCCATAAGTATCGATGATAGTGATACATATCTGGTCGAATAGAAGACTATTAACCAAACAGCCACCCCAATTAAGGCCGCCCAGGGCATCAAGGCGAGCACGCCTCCCAACATAGTAGCCACTCCTTTCCCGCCCCTGAATCTCGTAAACACAGAGAAGGAATGGCCAATAATCGCTCCGAACAGGCCTATCAAAGCATAATATTCAGGTGATGGACTTTTTGAATACGCGATAAGCGGCCAACCAGCCGCAGCCAACCCTTTCAGTAAATCCAGAACGAAAACCAGGTTGCCCGCGCCCTTCCCGACGGACCGCTTTACATTCGTCGCTCCGGGGCTTCGGCTTCCCACCGCGAAGATATCCACCCCATTCGCTTTCGCGACCCAATAGCCAAAAGCGAGCGAACCGAGCGCGTAGCCAATTACCGCTGAAAGCGCCACCGATATTCCATCCAAGGGCATGCTAGTCTATCAACATTCCAAGTGGACCAGCTTGGCTTGTTTTATAGCGCCAACCGATAGAATCTCGGCCATGGCGTTTTCATCGAGCGGGCTATCCAGACCAGCTACGTTCAAGGCGATTCCTCCAACCTGATTACGGCTGAGAGACATCGAGGCGATATTGACTCCGGCATTGCCTATGATCGTTCCTAGCTGACCAACGATTCCAGTCTCATCAGTATTGGCGACGACAAGCAAATAACCACAGGGCTCCAATTCCACCTCACGGTCATTAATGGATACGATTCTCGGGGAATTGCCCTTCCCCATTAGCGTGCCTTCCGCGGATACAGTCTCCCCGTTCTGGCAATGAGCCTGGACTTTAATGAGTTCCGTGTAGTCGGATTCCTCGCTGGAGTTCACGACTTCAACACCAACACCAAGACTTTCGACTAGCACTCGAGCATTCACGAAATTCACATTTCGACCAGATATGTTCTGCAGAAATCCTTTGAGCACTCCTCGCGTAAGCGAGTCCGAATCTAGATCAACCACCTTTCCATAATAATATATTCCAAGACTCTCGACCTTATCCAACGCTATTTGCTGGACGAAAGTACCGAGTTTGGAGCAAAGATCCAGATAAGGCCCAACCTTCTCAATCGTTTCCGCATCAAGCGACGGCATGTTGATAGCGTTCCTGATTTCCCCACCCTTAACGGCATCAGCCACAGCTTGAGCAATCTCCAACCCCACGCTCTCTTGGGCCTCCTGAGTTGAAGCGCCGAGGTGGGGCGTCAGATTGATATTCGCATGCTTGCGGAGAGGATGATCTTCTTTGGGTGGTTCCTCCTCGTAAACATCCAGGCCTGCCGCGGCAACCTTTCCACTATCTAGAGCTTCCAGAAGGGCCGACTCCTCTATGATTCCGCCGCGAGCGCAATTAAAGAGACGAACGCCGTCCTTCATCATCGAGATAGCCGCTTCATCAATCATATACTTAGTCTGATCCGTTAGCGGCATGTGCACGGTGATATAGTCTGAGCGAGCGAACATCTCTTCTTTTTCTACTTGCTCAACGCCCATAACTTTCGCCCGAGAATCTGTCAAAAAGGGATCGTAGGCGATAACGGACATTTCGAATGCCTTCGCTCGTTTAGCCACCTCTGCCCCAATTCGGCCCATACCGCAAATACCCAGGGTTTTACCACGCAATTCGCTGCCAACCAGTACCTTTCTATCCCAGCGACCCGCCTTCATCGATGCTACCGCTTGGGGCACTGGGCGGGCGCCGCAAAGCATGTGAGTAAAGGTCAATTCCGCTGTAGCGATCGTGTTTCCGCCCGGCGTATTCATGACGACGACTCCGTGGTCTGTCGCGGCCTCGATATCGATGTTATCGACGCCGACACCTGCCCGGCCAACTGCCTTAAGTTTGGGAGCCTTCTCCAGGACTTCTCTCGTTATTTTCGAATCGCTGCGGACAATGATACCTGCCACCTCAGGCGCTAGCTCCAAAAGCTTTACCTGACGCTCGCCTTTAGGGAGGTCGTAGATCTCGATCACATCGAAACCGTCTTGCTCCTTTAGGAAATCGATACCTATCGAAGATAGTTTGTCGGCTACAAGGATTTTCATCGGAAAAAAGAGGCCTCATAAAAGGTGATGCTTGCCAAAAAGCAATAGATAATAATCCGATTCAAGGGGCCTTCCCGAAGCGGTTTCTAGCCTCTAGAATCGAGCTTTCGAATGAAAGAATCCACGCTGGACCAATATCCGCTTCCAGCTATGTCTCGCAGGTCGAAATATCCGGCATTCGGCAAGAAATAGCGATCGACGCGATCCTGATTAAAGCGGTTGGCTAGATCGACCGCGTCCTCAAGAGGGATAATGGAATCGTTTTCGCCGTGGATAAACAAAACGGGGCAATCCACTAGGTCCGCTTTGGCCTTGTTGCGATAGAGATCTCCTGGGATCCATTCCATGCTCAGCAAGACGTTATAGGCGCTAATAAAACTCGATTCCAGAATGATCGCCCTGGGATCCCTTCGGGTCGCAATCTCCAAGGCGATCGCTCCGCCTAGAGAGTGCCCGTGGAGTATAATGTTCGACTCATTCCCGCCAGTCTCGCCGACGATGAAATCGAAGACCGCTAGTCCATCCTCAAACAGCGAGGTTTGTTTCGGTTTCCCTTTTGTGTAACCAAAACCTCGATATTCGAAGCTAGCGACATTGAATCCCCTCAATTGATAGGAACGCAATAGCGGCATGGCGAGACCAAGATCTTCGCTCCTCCCGCAAAGATATAGTACCGTTTTATTCGCGTCCTTCCCCTTCACCCAAAATACATTTACCTGGGTTTCATCGGCGCTACCAACGAACCGAAAATCTTGATCCCTTTCATAGCTCGAATCCCGAGGAGGCTGATAGAGAAACTCGGTCGCTCTTTGACGGGCATAAAAAGCGAAGAATACAACTGCGGCAGTCGCCAAAACGAGAAGAGCGTTGAGTGGGTTCCCTCGTGTCCTTCTTGATTCTCGCCCCATGACGATTCGCTAACTTAGCCGCTCCCGAAGCAAAGGCAGCAATCGATTGCGAGGAATCCTTTTTTCCTCGCGATTGACGAGGTCGCGAATCGTCACCTCGTCACGTTCGGCCTCTTCAGATCCGTAAATCAAAGCCAATCGAGCGCCGCTAGCGCTTGCCGTCTTGAGCTGCTTTCCCAGAGCTTGGCTCTTGAAAGAGTAGTCCACTGAAAATCCGCTCTGCCTGAGGAGATTGGCATCTGCCAAAGCAATGGGGCGCTCCGCATCGCCTCCGATCACCGCGAATATATCAATCGTATTCACGAATTTCGGTTGCAGACCCCGCTCCTCAAGGACGTCCGCTAGCACAACATCGCCCATTCCAAATCCGACGGCGGGCATATCTGGACCGCCCATTTTCTTTACCAGACCGTCGTAGCGTCCCCCTCCAGCAATCGCTCGATTATCCTTAGCCCGGTCAAAGGCTTCGAAGACGAATCCAGTATAATACGCCAACCCGCGAACGATGCTCATATCCATCTCAACGAACTGAGCCACGCCCATCGCTTCCAAACCGGCTAGCAGATCGCTCCACTCCTGAATCCGAACCTCGATTCCCTCGATCAAGTCCGAGCCAGGGGACGCAGTGGAAAATGCTGTCGATAGTTCATCCATCGACTTCAACTGTAAAAACTCATCGATCGACTCGAGCAACGGCTTCGACTCCTCTTCACCGACAATTTGGGTCAAACGCTCTAAAATCGCATCCCCAGGCATGCGCTCCCACTTGTCTATGACCTCTAGAATTTTGGGTGCCTCGTTTTCAAAACCGCGGGCTTTCAGATAAAGCATCCATAGATTGCGATCACTAATACGAATGTAGAAGTCATCCGGGCCAAGCCCGAATCCCTGAAGCGTTTGGATTATAAGAGAAATTAGTTCGATCTCAGCTGAAGCTCCCGGCTCGCCAAGAATGTCGGCATTCAACTGGGTGAAGCAACGCAGCCTGCCCTTCTGCATTCGCTCATAGCGGAAATTGTCACCAATGCTAAACCACTTGATTGGCTTCTTAAGCGAATTCGCCTGGGCGCCAACCATTCGAGCCAGCGTCGGGGTCAACTCCGGTCTCAAAGCCACCTTTCGCCCGCCTTTATCCTCGAAACTGAATAGCTGCCCCTCGATCTCGTCGCCCGACTTCGCTTTGAAAAGCTCTAAAGGCTCCAGAACAGGACCATCAAATTCACGAAAGCCGAATCGTACGGCAACTTGCCGCCAAACTTGGAATAGGAATCGACGCTGGGCGAACGCCTCCGGATAGAATTCTCGAAAGCCGGGCAGTGATTTGAAATCGGACATCGCAGTAGGCTAAAAGGCCCTAGACGCCACCAGTGGCGTGTCAAGGTTGACCTTGAAACCCGATTCCACTAAATCGTGTCCAAGTCGATTTCCTTGATCCGCGACTTCAGCACCTTGCCCGCCTTGAACTTGACGACCGCCCTGGTCGGGATAACGACATCGGTCTCTGGCCTGTTGGGATTGCGGCCAACTCGAGCCTTGCGCTTCTGAACCTCAAATACGCCGAAGTTGCGCAATTCCACATTCCTTCCTTCCACTAGCGCATCTAGAATGATATCCAGTGTCATTTGCACGGTATCCTGGATCTTGCTCTGAGGAATGTCTTTGGTCTTTTCGAAAATCTTCAGAACGATGTCGCGCTTGGTAAGGTTGTTAGACATGGGGAGCTGGTGTGTGACGTTTTCAGTGATGAACCACCTCTAAGCTACTTTCACACTTTAGGTTGCGTCAACCTCAAAGCCCTGCAATTTACCCCAGCGATGAGCAAAAATGACGAACCGAGCGATCCTATGGAGGAGTTGAAGGAAAATCTGGATCAGGCGTTCAAGCAGGGAAAGGTGTTCTTCCCCATGGGAGGGCAATTCGGGCCTCAGAGCGGGGCCGCATCTAAAGCGGAGCAGCCAAAAGGGAATCCTCCACAGGAGGAAGACGCCGAGAGGGAGGAGGCCCTCAAGCGCATTCACGAATTCAATCTCAAGCCTCGCGAAATTCGTGATTACCTAGACCGGTTTGTCATCCAGCAGAGGGAAGCGAAAAAGGTCATTTCAGTAGCTATATGCGACCATTTCAATCATGTGCGTAAGTGTTTAGAGAACCCGTCCCTAAGAGAACGCGACTACGCCAAGCAGAACATCATTCTTTTGGGGCCAACTGGCGTCGGCAAAACCTACCTGATGCGCAATGTCGCCAAACTAATTGGCGTACCTTTCGTTAAGGCCGACGCCACCAAATTCTCGGAAACCGGATACGTAGGTGGAGATGTCGACGATCTCGTTCGCGATTTAGTCAAACAGGCGAACGGCGACGTAGAGCTGGCTCAATACGGAATAATCTATATCGATGAAATCGATAAAATCGCTCAGAAAAGCGCCTACGGAAGAGATGTATCCGGTAGAGGGGTACAGATAAATCTCCTGAAACTGATGGAGGACACGGACGTGAATCTGCAGAGCCAGACCGACCTGCTAGGCCAGATGCAAGCTATGATGGACTTCCAGCAGACAGGCAAAGCTCGTAAGAAGGCCATCAATACGCGACACATTCTATTCATCGTTAGCGGGGCTTTCGACAAGCTGGGAGAAGCGGTAAAGAAACGACTGACGACGACATCGATGGGGTTCGGCGCTTCTCGAAACGCTCTAGAAGATGAGAGCGACGACTTCCTGGTTAAAGTAGAGACGCGCGACTTCATTGACTACGGGTTCGAGCCTGAATTCATAGGCAGACTCCCAGTAAGAGTCGCTTGCCAGCATTTGCAGCCTGAAGACTTGCTTCAAATACTGACCTCATCAGAAGGAAGCATTCTCGGTCAATACGTATCCGACTTCGAAGGATATGACATTAAGTTAGATGTATCCAAAGATGCATTGCAAAAGGTATCTGAAAAAGCCTTCAAGGAAAAAACAGGGGCTCGGGGATTGATGACCGTCCTCGAGCGCGTCTTTCGTGACTTCAAATTCGAACTACCTTCGACCGGGATCAAGCAATTCAAGCTTTCGGAAGCGACTGTCGAGAATCCATCTGATGAACTGAAAGCCCTCCTTCGGGAGAACGCCTCTGAACAGCGAACCGTGCTGTCGGATGAGGTGACCGCCTACGCTCGACGCTTCAAAGAGGAATACGGATTCAATCTGGATTTCGACGAAGAGGCTATCAACGCCCTGGTAGACCAAAGCCTCGAGGAGGACAAGACCATCCGAGCCATCTGCGAACGCAAGTTTCGTGATTTTCACCACGGCCTTACCCTGATCTCTCGAAATACCGGACAAACTGTATTCCCTATAACGGAGTCCGTGATAAAGAATGCCGAGAAGGAATTATCCGACTGGGTCGTCCGAAGCTATCGTAAACAAAAGAGCGAAGATCAGAGTTAATCGAAGGGCTCCTGAGACGAATAAACAGCTCCCTCATGCCAGAGGCCACCCAAGTCAACGCGATGTTCGGCAGGATCGCCGAGCGCTACGACCTAGCTAACCAGTTGCTGAGCTTCGGCATTGATCGCGTATGGCGAGATCGGCTTGTTGACGAGGTGGAATGGCGGCGACCAAAATCTGTCGTCGATCTAGCGACGGGCAGCGGCGATGTAGCCTTCGCGCTTTCGCAAGCGCTTCCCGACGTAGTCGAAATCAAGGCGCTCGATTTCTGCGAGCCGATGATAGAGCAGGCGAAGTCAAAACAACGGCATAGCGAAGATACCCGCATAGCATTCAGCGTTGGCGATATCTTGTCATTGCCCATCGAATCCGCTTGGGCCGACGCCATTACGATCGCGTTTGGCTACCGCAACTTGGAAAACCGGGCTACCGGGCTTTCGGAAATGAAAAGGGTTCTCAAACCGAAAACCGGCCACCTTTATGTTCTCGAATTTTCGCAGCCTCACCCGGTATATCGGCCCTTTTACTACTATTACCTGAAAACCCTCCTGCCCAACATGGCTTCCCTCATCACTGGGGATAAGGCCGCCTATGAATACCTTTCCGAATCGATCGAAGCATTCCCGGACAGAAACGGCATTAGCCAAGAATTGCGGCAGGCGGGATTTACGGATGTTGAAGCGATCCCCTTGGCTTTCGGAAGCGTGGCCTTGCACATCGCCAAGGCGTGAAGCGAATGTTTTAGCTAAACGACTTCCCGCAACCGCAAGTGCTTTCCGCATTGGGGTTGCGAATCTCGAAGCCTTTCCCCTGTAAGCCGTCATCGAAATCGATTTCGCTCCCGTCCATATAGGTAAGGCTCTTCTCATCCATCAGAAAGGAAACCCCTTGGCTATCGAGCAAACGATCTCCGTCCTTTTCGATGTCAAAGGACATCCCATACTGAAAACCTGAGCAACCCCCTGATTCGACAAAGATACGCAGCTTCTTTCCGTCCTCGCCGTTTTCACGTTCGAGTTCCCCTACCTTTTTTGCGGCGCTTTCCGTGAGCGTAATCATTGCCTACCTATCCAAAACTTGCCGAATTCTGTCAAGCGAGGCCGGACACTTGTAAAGCAATTTATAACTTCGCAGCATAAATCGCGCTAACTTCTTCAAGTAGCTTGCAAAACACCTCGCTTATCCTAACAAAATCCGATCCTATAGGGAACAGGACCGACGACACCTGCTAGATATTAAGCTGCAAATCAGGAAGAACAATGGCCGCGCACGGATTTAATCAGGAGCTGAGACAAAGGCAGACACAGTCTCAAGTTCTGGCTCCCCAACTGCGGCATTCTCTGAAGATTCTGCAAGTTGCCGCCCAGGATCTGCGGACGACAATCCAGGAGGAACTCCAAACGAACCCTTCCGTGGAAGAACTTCCCATGGAAAGCGTCAGCCTGGATGATTCCAAGTCCGACCATAATGATTCAGACAGCGCTGGCAACGACGATTCCAGTGACTTAGATGAGGTGAAGTTTGACGAGACCTTCGAGATTCTCAACAAGCTCGACCAGGATTGGCGTGATCACTTCGCTGAGGCCAGCAGCAACGGGCAGAGCTTCACAACCGAAGACGCCGAGCGGCGAGATCATTTCTTTGATTCCCTGGTAACGGAAGAGTCACTTCAAGAGCACCTATTATCCCAGGCCGCCTTGGGCGATATATCCGAAGCCGAGCTGAAAACGATCGAGTACATTATCGGTAGCCTGGACAACAATGGCTTTTTGACGACTCCTCTTTCCGATCTAGCTCTCGCCTCGGGTCTGTCGCTAAGCGAAATGCAATCCGGACACCAGCTTCTGAAATCTTTCGATCCTCCCGGTATTGGGGCATTCGACCTTCAGGATTGCCTGGCTACTCAGTTAAAACTTTTGGGACTGCGAAATTCCGATGCCTACGAGATCGTGCAGAATCACTTCAAGCTTTTGACACGACGACGCATTCCCGACATCGCCCGAAAAATGGGGATTTCCTCTGAGGATGTTAAGATAGCGATCGACGAGATAGGGCTCCTGAACCCTTCGCCCGGACGCAAGTTTTCTGAGGATACAAATCGATCCGTTTTACCCGACGTGGTCGTCGAACGTGACGGAGACAAGTGGAGGGTGACTCTCAATAGCGACTATATCCCCCGCTTGCGAATCAGTCCCGTCTATAAAGAGATGATCGCGAAAGGACAGCTTTCAAAACAGGAAAAGGAATACATTCAAGAGAAGATGCAGTCGGGGAAATTCCTCATCAGCTCTATCGAACAACGTCAGCAAACCATCGAACGCATCGCCAAGGAAATCGTGAAGATCCAAAGCGAGTTCCTCGACGAAGGCGTATCCAAACTCCGACCCTGCACGATGACTCAAGTAGCCGATAATGTTGGCGTTCATGAAACTACAGTCAGCCGGGCTATCGCTAACAAGTACATCCAAACTCCTCACGGAGTCTTCGACTTGAAGTATTTCTTCACTCCCGGCTACAAGGGTGGAGACGGCGAATCGATTTCCAATACAAGCGTAAAGGACATGATCCAGCAGTTCGTTTCCAACGAGGAGCCATCCAAACCGCTAAGCGATCAGGGAATCGTTGCTCTGTTGAAGGACAAGGATATCAAGATCGCCCGGAGAACCGTTGCCAAGTACCGCGAGGAATTGGGTATCCTTCCGAGCAACCTCCGTCGCCAATATTAGAATGATTCCTCCCCGATTCAGCGCTGAGCCACACTAGCTCTGACGTTTTGAATGCTATCCAATGCGTCCAAAACGATTCCTGGATTCAGTAGCTCGGGAAGAATCTTAGGCTCGTTCATTCCATCGAAGAGCACGTATAATGGCACGCCAGATCGGCCAAAGGATTCCAGAGCTTCCGTGATCACCGGGTTTCGCTTCGTCCAATCCGCCCGCACCATGATAGCCTCGAGCTCTTGGAATCTTCGCTTAACATCGTCCGATGAGAAGACCACCGCTTTGTTTGCTTTGCAGGTCAAGCACCACTTCGCCGTGAAATCGACAAACACGAGCCTGCCATTTCTTCTGGCTTCTTCGATGCTGTCTGGCGAAAAGCTTTCCCAAAAAATTCCATACTGATCAGGACCCTCGGCGCCATCCGCATTCAATACTGCATCATTTTGCCCATTCGGCATCAGTATCCAAATTCCAAATATAATCGAGATCGCAGCGAATCCTTTGGCCACGCGCCTTACAGATGCGGCCCGAGAGGGAACCGCCCAACGCCCATAAATCCATGCCCCCAATGCCACAATAAGCAGGCCGCCGAGAGTCATGATAAGACCATCGTTACCCACATGAGCGCCCATCAACCACACTAGCCAAATACAGGTAGCGAACATGGGAAAGGCCATCAACTGCTTGAAGGTCTCCATCCAAGGCCCTGGCCTAGGCAGTCGGTTGATCAATTTGGGGAACGACGAAAGCGAGACGTAGGGGGTCGCCATTCCAAGAGCCAGCAAAGTGAATACAGTCAAAGCCTGAAACGCTGAAAGCGTTAAGGCGAATCCCAAAGCTGGTCCCATGAAAGGACCCGTACACGGTGTGGCTACCGCGGTCGCCAGAATTCCGGAAAAGAAAGAGCTGCCGTAGCTTTCGCCCTTTACTTTGCCGGCCAAACCCACAGCCGAAGTTCCAAATTCGAATACTCCCGCCAAGCTTAAGCCAAACAGGAACATGACTACTAACAAGCCTCCGACGAAGTAGGGAGATTGCAGCTGAAATCCCCATCCCAAACTTTCCCCACCTGCCCTCAGGCCAATCAAAACTCCCGCTAAGACCCAGAATGACACGAGTACGCCAGCAGCGAAAGTCAGGCCATGATAAAAAGGCTCCCGACTATCCGTCCCTGAATGCTGTAAAAAGCCCAAAGCCTTGATGGAGAGCACCGGAAACACGCAGGGCATCAGATTCAAAATCATGCCACCCAGAAACGCGAATACCAGGGCTTGGCCCAAGCTGATCGAATTGGGACTCAATGAGGCTCCCACCGCTTCTGCGACATCCAAACTCGATCTATCCGAATTGAGGGATACGTACTGCTTTCCATCCAACTCTGGAAATCCGTCTTCATACTGCAAAACCCCTGTCAGCCGTTCAACGTCGCCCTCGTAATATTCCGATTTCATCATAGAGACGATCAGAGTGTCTCCAGATAGAGCGAAGTTTTGATCGGCCGCGGAGTTTATTAGGCCTTCCTCCTCCACGTAGAAATACAATTTTTGGGTATCGATCCCGCCGAGTCCTTCCCATCGAATGCTGGCGGAGATGGTCGACTCGAGATTCTCGAACGCCAGGCTGGCGGAGGTGGGCATGGTCGGAATTCGGTCCCTAGCAGAGAGAAGCGGTTCCGCCCAGGCCGATGGCTTGGGGGCGCCCGTGCCTCCCGATGCTACAGGCAGCTCGAGGGCAAGCTTTGCGCTTCCGGGAATGCACATCTTTTCGCAAGCCAGCCAGCTGGCATCGGCCTTAATCGTGATACTCTGTCCTAAGTCGAAGTCCTCGGATACCGTAACCTCGGAAATGAAGAAAACCTCTCCTTCGTATCCGTAGGAAACAAAATCCGGTGGAGTGATAATCCTCTCTGGCGCGGCGAACATAAGATCGCTGAAGGTCAGCCCATCAGGAGCTTCCCAATCGACGGAAGGGGCGAGCCCCGTATCTCCCGGATTCTTCCAGTAGGCGTGCCAATGCGGATCTAGTTCAAGCCTGAGAGCTATATCGAATGTTTCCCCTGGACGTATCTCAGCCACATCGGCGACCAGCTCCGCAATCGCCTGGTCCGCATCTACGGGCCCTTTTTGATACGGCTGGGCGCCTAGCGATAAACCCAGCAAGCCAACCGCCGCTATCAAAAGCTTGAGCTTAGAAACCTGAATTTTCATAACCGTATCTAAGAAACGCGCGATCTAGCGCGAATTCCAATCTCAATCCACTCTGTATTCATGCTCCTTAAGACTACCAAGCATGAGAGGTTCATCCTCTCTATTCTCCTCTTACTCATAGTTATGGGGATTATTGGCCTGGCCGTATTTTGAATAATCACGAGCCTTTGCCTTCTGCACCTACGGCAACGCGAACGCCCTGATTGCGTTAAGTTGAAAACGACCGGCTCTTTGTGAATTTATATCTGGAATTTTCGAAGCAACTCAATCAGATAAGACCCCAACCTGTAACAACCGACTCGGAACCTGAGAATAAACCCATTCCGACAAATCCCGTAACCTATGATTATTCGTCCAAAAGTCAGAGGATTCGTCTGCGTTACCGCCCACCCGACGGGCTGCGAAGCGAATGTTAAAGAGCAGATCGACTACGTCAAAGGCCATCCCAGCGTAGGCGAAGGGCCAAAGAACGTACTGGTGATCGGAGCTTCTACCGGCTACGGTCTCGCTTCTCGAATCGTTTCCGCTTTCGCCTGCCAGGCAAATACCCTAGGCGTTTTTTTCGAACGGCCATCCGATCGCGGTCGAACCGCCACCCCCGGATGGTATAACTCCGTGGCCCTCGAGAAGGCCGCCAAAGCAGAGGGGCTTTACGCTTCTAGCATAAATGGAGACGCCTTTTCCCAGGAAATAAAGGACCAGGCAATCGAGCGGATCCGAACGGACATGGGAAAAATCGACCTGGTGGTCTACTCGCTGGCAGCCCCGAGGCGAACGGATCCAAAAACAGGCGAAACCTATCGCTCGACGCTCAAGCCGATCGGCTCGGACTACTCGAATAAATACTTGGATACGGACAAGAAGACCATTCAAGAAGCCACTCTCGAAGCCGCTACCGATGAAGATATTCAAAACACGATAAAGGTCATGGGTGGCGAAGACTGGGAATTGTGGATACAGGCTTTGAATGAAGAGGGTCTCCTCGCAGAGGGATGCAAAACAGTCGCCTACGACTACATTGGACCTCAAGTGACCTGGCCCATCTACAAAGACGGGACAATTGGGCGAGCTAAGATGGATCTTCGAAGAGCCAAGGACGCTATTTCCGAATCCCTCCAATCGATCGGCGGCCAAGCCCTGATTTCCGTAAACAAAGCGGTCGTTACTCAAGCGAGTTCCGCCATCCCAGGGGTAAATTTGTACATCACCATCCTCTTTCGCATCATGAAAAAGCTCGGTGGTCACGAGGGATGCATTGAGCAAATGCTTCGCCTATTTAAAGACCGCCTCTACCGCTCCGATGGATCCATTCCGACGGACGATCTAGGATTGATTCGCATGGACGATTGGGAAATGGAGGCGAAAATCCAAGATACGGTTACCGATGTTTGGCCTAGGGTTAACACCGAAACAGTCGACGAACTCACCGATTTCGAGGGCTACCAAGAGGAATTTCTCCGGCTATTCGGGTTCGGAATCAGGGGGGTGGACTACGAGGAGGAAGTCGACCCTGTAGTTGAATTCGAATGATCGAACTATTGGTGGTCTACTCGCGCCATTAGGAAACCAAGGTTCGGCACTTGAAACACCGAAAAGAAGGCTACGCTCTCCTGCACGGCAAAGGATTAGAGATCGGAGCCTTCCATGAACCCGCTTGCCTGCCAGAAAACTGCTCGGTCAGCTACTTCGACGCCCTAGACAGAGAACAGGCCGCAAAACGCTTCCCGGAAATCGATTCAACCAGACTGGTGAATGTCGACATCATCGGAGATATCGACCAGCGCGATCTCAAAAAATCGGTACAGGGGAATTCCTTGGGTTTCGTCATCGCCAATCATGTGATCGAACACGTCGCTTCCCCCATCGCCATGATCGAGGACGTTACTGCAATTCTCAAAGAAGGAGGCTATTTTGTAATTTCCGCCCCAGACAAGAGATTCACCTTCGATCGAGAACGCCCTCTGACCACGTTCTCCCATCTGGAATCGGAATTCCTCCAAGGCATCGATCACGTCGACGATAAACACTACCTTGATTTCTTAAAACATGTGGCCAAACACGTGTTTGAGGAACCCGACAGAGACATAAAAGGCGATATCGCATTCGCCCGTTCTCGACGCGAGCATGCTCACGTGTGGGATAGCGATACATTCCGGGATTTCCTAGAGCGCTGCCAGTCCACTATCGAGGTTTCTTATGAGACGATCTATGAATCGACAGGCGACGAAAATGGAATCGAGTATTTCGCGGTGTTGAGGAACAGTGGCCGAACATGAGAGCGATCGCCCAACGTGTAAGCAGCGCCTCGATTTCAATCGAAGGCAGGAAAGAGGCTAGCATAGGAAAAGGTCTTCTTGTTTTGCTCGGCATTCACAAAAAGGATACAGATGACGACGTTGACTGGATAGCTCGTAAAATCGGCCAACTACGAGTATTCGAAGACGAGAACGGTTTAATGAATCAAAATTTGTCGGCGATTAGCGGCGAAATTCTGCTCATAAGCCAGTTCACCTTGATCGCCTCCGTGAAGAAAGGTAATCGGCCATCTTTCAATGACGCGGCAGATCCAGAAACCGGCGAGCAGCTCGTTCAAGCAGTCGCCAATCATCTAAACCAATATGTCGAGGGCTCCGTAAAAACAGGCATTTTTGGGGCCAACATGCAGGTATCGCTTATCAATGATGGCCCGGTAACGATAATTTTCGATTCACATGCCCGTATGTGAACCTAGGCAGAAGGCGCCATTGCTCTTTACAAACACTGGCCCTTGCTCGATTCCTTAAAAGCGGCCACTTTAAATCAATGCGATCGCCTCTAGCTAGTTTGAGCAAATTCGATTTTATCGGAGTCTTCTTTCTTCGAGTTGGCCTCGGGGCTCTAATCGCCTACAATGGATTTCCCCTCCTCATTGGTGGCGTTGAAACCTACGAGCGCGTAGGCTCTGCCGTATCCATCATCGGAATCCATTCTTTGCATCTTCTTTTTGGTCTAGCATCGGCAGTCATTCAATCGATTGGAGGCCTGTTTCTTATCTTGGGGATTCTGACTAGAGGAATCGCGCTTCTTCTGTCTATCATTATCGGATTCGCTCTAGGCCGATTGATTTTGGGCGCGGAAAGCGTCGACACGATGATGCTGGTCTACGGGCAGATCAATCTAGCTGCCCTATCTCTTGTATTTATTGGACCCGGACGATTCAGCCTTGATCGTAGAGGGGTCTAATTTTCATGAGTTGGACCGTAGAAAAGAGCAACGGCATTTATTTGCCGCAGATTGGCTGGCGATTGGATGCCCGCAAGCCTACATCCAAAGCTTTCATCTCACACGCTCATTTCGATCACTTCGGCAATCATCTTTCTATACTATGTTCGGAGGGAACGGCTGAGCTTCTCAAAGCAAGAATGCCAGGGGATCGCGAGTGGCAAGCCCATGGCTTCAACGCTCCATTTGACGTGGATCCGGGTATTCGCGGGGAATTATTTCCCGCCGGACATATCCCTGGCTCATCAATGCTACGCCTGGAAGGCGACCAGGGCTCGCTCCTGTATACCGGCGATTTCAAACTTCATTCCGGCCCAGCAGTGGAATCCTGCGTCGTCCCGCAAGCCGACACGCTGATAATGGAAACGACTTACGGGATTCCGAAATATACCTTTCCGCCCTTATCCGAAGTCGCCATCGAACTGGTTCAGTTCTGCCGTGAGTCGATAGAGGATGGCGCCATTCCCGTACTATTCGGATACAGCCTCGGCAAGGCCCAAGCGATCCTATCGATTCTGCGAGACAGCGAGCTGGATATTATGCTGCATCCGCAGGTCCTAAAAATGACCCAAGCCTGCCAAGCGATAGGATTCGCCTATCCAGATTTCCAGCCATTCAACGTCAATCGAGTAACCGGCCACGTAGTCATATCGCCTCCATTGGCCTCTAAGTCCAAGTGGCTCAATCAGATTCCCAATCGTAGAACAGCCACCGTTTCCGGCTGGGCCGTTGATCCATCCATCAAATACCGCAGCGGCACCGATAAAGCCTTCCCCGTTTCTGACCACGCCGATTTCCTGGAACTGCTGGATTTCGTCGATCTCGTTAACCCTAATCGCGTTATTACCGTTCATGGCTTCGCATCTGAATTCGCTCAGACTTTGAGAGATCGGGGAATCGATGCTTGGGAGCTAGCTCCTCAAAGACAGTTGAATTTGGATATCGTTGTAGGGCGCGGCTCAGAGCTTTCCAATCCATCACGCCAACAAAACTCCAAGTCGACCGTGCATAGCCAAGAAGGGGAGTTCACCCGCTTTGCCACCACCTACGACACCATAGCCAAGGCTAGCAGTCATGAGCGAAAGATCACTATAGCCGCTGAATACCTAAATACGCTTGAATCTGCAGATATCGCGACCGCCTGCCTATTCCTTTCCGGGAGGGCATTCCCCCGATCTTCGAGGGACAGATTCTCGCTAGATGCAAAACTAAATCGGCAGGCAATCTTGACCGCAGTCGATGCTTCTGAACTCGACTACAAGCGTTCACGGAAATCGAAGGCGGATCCTCAGTCAGCTCTAATGGCGCTCTTGACACGATCTGATGGCTCTCGTCATTCCTTGCAGGATATCCGCTCTCTCATTGATCATCTTGGGCAAGCGCCAAACCCTATCTACCAGCATTCTTTATTGAGCGACCATTACAAATCAATGGGGCCACGCGAAACGCTGGCCCTAACTCGGTTGGTCACGGGAAACGGCGTGGGAGATATCGACGAGAATATCATCGAGGAAGCCCTCGCCATGCGGTCGCGAGCATCGGTAGAATCGGTGAAACGAGCGAATTTGCGATGCTCTGATTTGGAGCAGGTCGCGAATGCGGCGATCGACCAGCTTCTCGACTTCGTCCCTCTAAAACAGTTCTATCCATTGCGACTAGAGCCCGAGTCCATCGGCCGCATAGATCTAGAATGCTTGTCCAGCCTCCCAACCCCTATCTGGTCCGAAGCGCTTTTCGACGGATTGCGCTGCCAGATCCATAAAACAGGCAGCCGAGCAGAACTCTTCGACGAGTCCGGGAAAGGCATAACGCACAAATTTCCGGAAATCTTAGAGTCGAGTATACCTATTCCTCAGGACTTTATCGCCGAAGGCTATCTCGTCGCCTGGGAAAAGGAAAAGCCGCTTCCGCTCTCACGGCTGCTAGAAAGAATCCAAAAGCCCGCTGAGGACCTCTTCGTTGGAGAGGACGTGGACACCTTAATGTGGTTAAACGATTTGTTTTGGTTCAACGGAGATACGCTGATCGATCAGCCGCTATCCTATCGGAAACGGAATTTGGACACATTTTCAGTGAATCCAAAATTGAGGATTTCCCCCGTCACTTGCCTCGATTCAGCGGAATCTATACCTTCGCTTCTTGAGGAAACAAAACAGCGGGGCCACAAGGGAATTATGGTCCGAGATGAAACTAGATCATTCGATCCCTTGTCACCCAGTTATTCCAGATTCCTTTTCTACTGACGGGCTATCACGATTTCCGGATTGATTGCCCGCTCCAATAAAGCCATGTGTAGTCGAAAAATATAGGCCGATGGACCGCCACTTTCAGAATGCTGTGCCGCTATCTCCAATCCCCGGTCATCTAGGGATGAGAATTGGCATACTCATCTGGGCGATCTGCCTAGCTACCACCAGTTCCTTCGCGGTGAATCCGAACGAGATCCGAGAAGACTCCGAATCCGAGCAGGCCGAACAGCTCGATTGGCCCATCCGCGAGTTTCCGGATCCGGAATCCATCGTAGGAGGCTTCAATGAGGGCGAACGCTTTCAATTCCGCGGCCAATGGGGAATCTTTCGCAAAGTCGGACAGATCACTATCGCTACAGAGCTAGCCGAAAACAGCGACCCTTCTGTGTTGTTGGTCAAAACCGAAGCCCGATCTATCGGTTTCATCAAGGCATTGTTCCCGCTGTTATTAAAGGGCAGCGCTTTGCTCGACAAATCAAAGGGCCGCATTCTCGAGAACCGGGTGACCGATGAAGGACGATCCAATGAGAGGGACGCCAATACTCAATTCGACTTCGACAGTGGATTGATGCGCCACGTCGACAATCTGCGGCCAGACAAAAGCAGGAACCGGCCCCTACCCTATGGTACGCCCCTGGACTACGCCTCCGCTATATTGCAAATGCGGGGCTGGGAACTGGAACCGGATAAAGAGCATCCTCTTTTCATCGCTTCGAACGGAAAGTTCTACTTGATTGAAATGAGAACCACTGGTACCGATTTATTGGATACTAAGTTTGGCGAAATCGAAGCCTATCGAATCGAACCGATTTCCACTTTTCCTCAAAGCCGCATTTTTCGCGAGGGAGGGAAAATGGCCATTTGGATTTCCAAGGATCACAGGCGAATCCCTCTCAGACTGGATGTTAAAACCTCTATCGGCACGGCATCTATGAGGCTTGAATCGTTCGATTTGAATGGAGATTCCGTGGTTGCTTTCACAAGATAGGGCGATCCAGAATCACGCGTTGCGCCAAACATATCGATACGGTCGATTCGCCCAATCCGGGCCCGCATAGTCCACTCCGATTCTCGCAGTTTGTTCCACTTCCGTATCCGCAACGGGGATTCCGCTATCTTCCAGCCACAAGCCAGTCTCTCGAGAGGCGACTAATCCATTGAATCGGCGATCTATCCCCAATCGCTTCGTCAATCTTCCCGGACCGATAACGCCGTTTAGTCCTCGAATCAATATTGCAGCGGGATAACCTATTGGACCCGTTGTCAGATTGAGCATTTCGTGGACACCATAGCAAAGATAAACATACCAGGCCGCTGCAGGTCCGAACATGGGTTCCGTTCGTTTCGTGCGACCACGGCTAGCATGACAAGCCAAGTCGCGCGGACCATCATAGGCTTCGACTTCGGTAATCGCGTACCGCTGCACGCCATCTTCCAATTTTAGGGCCAAAACTTTCCCCAATAAGTTTCTAGCGAGCAGAGGCGTGTCCTTTGATCGAAAATCCTTTTCGACAAGCCTTCTCATGCTACCCACTATCTAGTGCCATCTAGCCCGCGCAAATCTGAAAATCAATTCCATGTTTCCCGAACAAGGCCGTCCGATCATCACCTTCACTGCTAATCTTGCTGCTGAAACCACTTACTATGTCGACGATTGGGGCCCGGGCCAAACAAGCAGAGCCACTCGCGAGCGTTTCCAGGTGGGCGGCAAGGGAATCAATGTTTCAAAAATGCTGAAACGGCTACAGGCCCAAACGACCGCCGTCTGTTTTCCTGGGGGCAATTTTGGCGACAACTGCAAATCATGGCTCGATGAATACGAGATCCCATATAAGGCATTTACTCGCGATTGCATCACTCGGTCTGGCTCGATTATTCGGGCCCCAGGGAAAGAGGAGATATCCATATTAGGCTTGGATTGCCAGGTTTCTCAAGCAGCCGTCGAAAAGTGCGTGGAGTATCTATCGAGTCTAGAAGGGCCATATATAATTGCAGTTTGCGGCGTCATCCCCGACTGGCCTTCCGCCCATTGGCAACCTCTTAGAGACTGGATCTCCAACCGAGAATCGCGATTCGACTTGGCGATCGACACTTACGGTAAGGGATTGCGCTGGTTCGCTAAGCAGTCCCCGAGTCTCATTAAGATCAATCGCGACGAACTAGTTACACTCTTCGATGATGACGTATCCATGATCGATACCACCTCACTTCTGGAGCGAGTCGCCAAAGTATATAATTCAGGAACCTGGATCGTTACGGACGGATCGAGCCCCGTCTTCTGCAGATGCCCCCAAGGAAAGGTCTACAGTTTTCAACCGCGGGCAGCCCACTGCATTTCCCCTATCGGATGCGGCGATGTTTTTTTCGCCACCTACCTGCACGCTATTTACAACAAGGGCTTGAATCGGGAATCGGCCGTGGCTTTGGCCGCCGAATACGCTTCCAGAAATACCGAATCGGAGGGCATCGCCGATTTCAGCCTCGAAGTTGAGCCGAATTAATCCGGATCGAATCGATCTGGCCCGTCTATTGGTACTTGTTGCGGATTATAATTCTGGAAGCATCTCCAGTCGCCGAGATTTCCTTAACCGCAAGTGAAATGCGGTTATCCGTATCGAGAGCATCCCAATAGAGCTCTAGCGTCTCCTCGGGATTGCTTTGCAAAGGCAGAACGAGAGGATCCCCCTCGAATGAAGGCAGCGGATTTCCATCACCCATGTAAGTCGTCAACGCATATCCTTCTCCCGCTCTAGGGGGGCTGGGATAATAATACCAGCGATCCGTGTAGGTTGGGTCGCTCCGATTCGCCTTTAGTATACTTAGGGCTATCGAGACCTCATCTCCGCCAACATCTAGCATACCAGTGATTCGAGGCGTGTAATTTGGGGCATCCGGCTCTCTCTCGCGTCCGCTCAAAGCCTCTCGCAATGACCTGCCTCCCCTAAGCCCCTCGAATGCCGTTCTCGTCTGATCTCCATTGCTTACCAGGAATTTACCATCGAGCTCCAGCATCGCTTCGTAAATGATCAGCGACGGATCCTCGACTTTGGAAGCATCGAATGGCTGCGTTTCCAGAGACCCCACATTAACCATGAACTGGCGATTTCGGCTATTCGAGCTTCGCCCCATTATGAAATAAACCTGTTGCCAACTGCCACCATTGAGGCTTCGGCCGATTACCAATCCTCTACCAGGATAGGGATTCTCCCCGATTCGTTTTTTGAGATTATCGAACGCTTGCTCTCTTGATTCCATCTGGCTCGAAAATCTGAGGTCCTCGAGCACGGACTCAACGAAATTCTACACGTGTGTCTTGCCACGAGGGTAATACAGTTGTCGTCCTCTCGAATTCCCGACAAACAATTGGGGACTAAGATCACACTGATCTGGCATGAGCAGCTCCACCTCGGAGGAACACCCATAAAGGATCGCTCGCTCACTCGTAAGATTCTAGTCACTCACTACCGGCATGCTAAAGACGTAGAGGCTTATTAAGTGGCCGCTCACCGTAGAGGAACCCAATATCTCATTCGCGGGCACCAGACGCCTACACACTAGACGCCTCGGCGGTGAAGACTAATATTTGTGGTGAGGAACAGACCCGTAGGGTTCATTGAGGGCCTTCTTCTCGTCGAAATCCTCGGTTGAGCAACTGCAAAGCTCCGTTTTACGCATCGTTATCGCGCTCGTCGGACAAATTCTCAGGCACTTGCCACAGCGAATGCATTCCTTGCTATCAATCCAAATGTAGGTCGCTTCATCAGCTATTGATGTCTCAAGACTCGACTCGACGTACCCATCCTCATCATAAAAGAGGCGCGATACCTGATTGATGCAATCGCGCGGCGTCACCTCAATGCACCAGTTGCAATGGATACATTTATCGTGATCGATTTCGAACTTGTTCTGGCACCAATAGCAACGCGTCGCATGAACTTGCAAGCCGTCAAGATTATGTCCCAACTCCACTTCCGCTATGCCATCTCGCTCCGAAAGCGGTAACAAAGGCATCGATACAGGATACTGCAGGTCGTGATCCCGAACGCGACCGGTTTCTCCATTGACATTCGTCATTTCGATAGCGATATGCTGCTTTCTTCGCTGCTTCCCCATTAAAGCCGTATCAATTTTCTCTGCCGCGTCCTTTCCGTCTTGGACAGCCGTAATAACATCAAAGCTTCCGTAGTTGAAATCTCCAGACATGTAGACCTTCTCATGCGAGGTTCGATGCCCATCGTCTTCTAGCTGGTGAACGCCTTCCGGGAGGATATCCAGCGTGCGCGTTTGACCTATCGCCACGATCAGCAAATCGCAAGGATACTCCTCCTCGGTACCTTCGATAACGTGGACTCGCGGCTTTCCGTTTTCAGTCGCCGATTCCTCAATCGTGTTACGCTGGAAGGTTACTCCCACCAACTTGCCGTCCTCGACCCGCGCGGAATGCGGATTCTTCAGAGTCTCGATTTCGATATTCTCGACCCCCATTTCTTCAATTTCATCATATTGAGCCGCCATTTGGCCAGCGGTTCGGCGATACATCATGGAAACTTTTCCTTCCTCCCCAACCAGGCGCAATGCCGCTCTCGCGCACGAGCGAGAGCAGTCGACAGCCGTGAAACCGCCTCCCACAATGATGACGTTCTTTCCCTTCATCGAACCGTCAGATATCTTGCCCATGTTATAATCATACATGAACTTAAGACCGGAAACCGCGTGGCCATCATCCGGCAAGCCGGGCAGTTTAAGATTCGATGGCCGTACCGTACCTACGGATACAAGGACAGAATCGTATTCTTCGATAAGTTGCGCCATCATCTCGGAGTCGACGGAAGTATTCAGACGAACATCAACACCACTATCGATGATCGCTTTGACCTCCGCTTCCACGTCTTGCCTGGGCAATCGGAAGATCGGAATTCCTTGTACCATCATACCCCCCAACATCGAGTCTCGTTCGAATATCGTCACGCTATGCCCATAGCGCGTTAGCTCGCGAGCCGCGGTCAGACCAGAAGGGCCGCCTCCTATTACAGCTACTCTCTTGCCCGTCTTTTCAAACCAGGCGGGCAGAGGAGCCGGTGGATTTTTTTTGTAGTCGGACGCTCCTCGTTTCAGATGGCAAATATGCACGGGACCATTGATGTCCGTCCAATTGTGACGGCAGCCATCTTCGCAAGGGCGGGAACACACGCGCCCAAGTACAGCCGAAAAGACATTGTCTTCTTGGTTGATCAAGTAGGCCTTGTCATGATCCCCTTCGGCAATGGCCTGAATGTAGTGAGGCACGCGCGTCTTGGCCGGGCAAGCAGCCTGACAGGGAATGTCTTTAGCATAGCTTTTGAAATCCAGCGGTTCCGCGCCAACGCCTGTGAACGTCGAATACTCCTGGTCGATCGGAGCCATTTCATAATCGAGCCCCAATCCTTCGACCGCTTCCAAAAATGGGTTTAGCGAATTGTTATCTTCGTTACTCATGCCTATACTCCCAATCGTCGAACACATTGGGCAAGCGTTTCGCCCTCTTCGCGTTCCTTTAAGAATGTATCCAAAATCGTCTCGACCACTCTAGGGCAATCTTCCCGTTTGAATTCGCCGATCACTTTTCCCAATCGATCGTGCTCGCCTCCGATCCGCATCTCGTAGCCCTCGACAGAACCTAGCTTTTCCCGGATACGCATACCACGAAATCCAATATCCACGATTCGATAAGGTGAACAACTATTAGGGCATCCCGTGATGTTGATAAGCGCCTTATCCCAAATCTCGTTGTATTTCGATTTGGATACAACAGGCATAAGCAAATCGTACAATTTCCGAGTTTCCGTTACCGCTTTGGGGCAGTAGGTCGTACCTACACAAGGAACGATATCCCGAATTCCGAAAAAGCCCTCCGTTTCGAAACCGATTTTCCTAATCTCTTCGTTCGCCTCGGCAACCTTTTCGGGCTTCACCCCGTGAATCTCGATATTCTGCCTTTGCGTGAATTGGAGACGGTTGTCGCCATACTTTTCAGTCAGCATCGCGAATTGCCGCATCTGCAAATGAGTCAACTCCCCTTTGGGGATCATAGCCCTAACCGTCGCTTTGCCATCCGTGCCGACAGGATTCGGCTCCAGTAAAGGTCGCTCCGGGACCGCGTCCCCCACGTCTTCGACAGGATCGGTTTCAATCCCATCAGTATTCACATTTTCCTGCTTAAGGAAATTCGTCACTACGTTGCGGCAGAAATCGATTCCCTTCTTGTGAACGACGAACTTCAAGCGGGATTGCGTACGATCCCTTCGATTTCCGTGATCGCGAAACAGCAAGGCGATAGCCCGATTTACAGCAACGATGCGATCGGCAGGCACGAACGAGAATAGCTCTTGACCGATGAAGGCCTCCCAGCCCATGCCCCCGCCAATGACTACTTTGAATCCTACTTCATCTTCGCCACTCGCGCTCTTTCGCTGAACCGCGATCGCCCCAATGCAGTTTATGAAGGGCTGGCCGCAACCCGCGCCGCAACCGGAAAAATTGACCTTAAATTTGCGCGGCAGGTTATCAAGGTCACGAGCTTCCGTCAACGCTTTGGAGGTTTCTTTGGCAAAAGGAAGCACATTGATACGCTTGTACTGGCAGGTCTCGGCAAGCGGACATGCCACGACGTTACGAGTAACGTCGCCACAACCGTGAAAAGAGCTAAGATTGTCTTTTGCCAAATCACGAAGCATGTCCGCGAGCGCTGGAGCTTTGAGCCAGTGGAATTGGATACATTGCCGCGTGGTAATGCACAACTTGCCTTGACCATAGGTTTCGCCTACTTGAGCCAAGCGCCTCGCTTGAACGGAATCCACCAATCCACCCGGAATGACAACACGGGCCATATGGTTTCCAGGATGGCGGGACGCATAGATTCCATACCACTTGGTAATGAGCTTCTCTCCACCCCCTAAGGCTCCTTTCCGCCCGATCTCATCATAATCGAGCACCAACCCATGGTCTTTGGTGTGCTCTTCCTCGCTGACTACACGCTTATCGAGTTTCCACTGCATTGTTTTAAATTTGGTTATCCAGTCTGTTAGGGCTCAGTTTTCTTCGGTTTAATCGATCCTACCCTTGGGCTGCCCATCAATTTCCGATGTTATTTAGCCAACACTAATCTTGATAAAATAGGAGAGTCGAAATGTAGCGCTCACCTGTATCAGGTTGAATAACTACGATTGTTTTTCCAGCGTTTTCCGGTCTTTCAGCGACCTGCTTAGCGGCTTCCGCGGCCGCTCCTGATGATATACCCACGACTAAGCCCTCCGTCTTTCCCAACGATTTTGCGGTTTCTATCGACGCCATGCTGTCCACTTGTATCACTTCATCCACGACATCGCCATTGTAGGCTTCGGGAATGAAACCAGCCCCTATACCTTGAATCATATGCGGCCCCATTTTACCGCCGCTAAGAACTGGCGACTCTTCCGGCTCAACAGCGATTACCTGAATATCAGGGTTTTGCTCCTTCAGGTACTTTCCAGCACCCGAAATCGTGCCGCCTGTCCCTACTCCGGAGACGAAAATATCGATTTCACCTTTCGTGTCCCGCCAGATTTCTGGACCCGTAGACTCGTAATGAACCTGGGGGTTGGCAGGATTGCTAAACTGCTGCGGCATAAACGAGCCACGTATGTTGGAATTAAGGCTACAAGCTTCGTCGATAGCTCCAGGCATACCCAAATCCGCATCTGTTAAGACCAGCTCGGCTCCAAGATGAATGAGCAGCTTCCGTCGCTCC
This sequence comes from uncultured Opitutaceae bacterium, assembly GCA_964521705.1. Classification (GTDB taxonomy): domain Bacteria; phylum Verrucomicrobiota; class Verrucomicrobiia; order Opitutales; family Opitutaceae; genus Pelagisphaera. The sequence continues at coordinate 30,962 of CAZFUD010000006.1, forward strand.
ACACTCATCGAAGAGGGCATCGTCAGAATGAGATGATAGCCTTTGACCGCAGCCGTAAGGGCCAACCCGATTCCCGTGTTTCCGGAGGTCGGCTCAACAATTGTCGCGCCCTCTTTTAGCGTTCCATCCTTTTCCGCGGCTTCGATCATGGAGAGTCCAATCCGATCCTTGACGCACCATCCCGGATTGTAGCCTTCTAGTTTAGCCAATAATTTTCCGGGCAACTCAGCTCCGAATCGGTCCAACCGGACCATCGAAGTGTTGCCTATCATCTCGCATAAGTTGTTGTATATCGCCATGTTCGCTCGAATCGGAGCTCATTGGATTTCGACTCCTTTTTCAAGGCCTCCGATGAGCCCCTTCAACATGCTATCCCGCATTTGGAGGGCAAGGAGAATCCGACATCCCATCTCGTCATAGTAGACAGGTAACGCATCACTATTAGAAAGCCCTTGGACCCTACTCACGCGATCCGCGCTCGCGTCTACAGTTTTCCTGGAGCAAACGAAATTCTGCCTCTGGGCTACCACCTTGAAAAACCCCGCCAAACGACGGGGCCTTCCAGGTCTTACCCCAAATCCCTAGGGGATTGGCTCCAACTTTCTAGTACCGATAGTGGCTCGGCTTGTAAGGCCCTTCCACTTCGACACCGATATAGTCCGCTTGCTCTTGGGTCAGCTTCGTCAACTTGACGCCGATCTTCTCCAAGTGCAATCGAGCCACTTCCTCGTCAAGCGCTTTGGAAAGCAAGTAAACCCCTGGTTTGTAGGTCTCTTTGTTCTTCCAAAGATCGATTTGGGCCAAGGTCTGGTTAGCGAAAGAATTCGACATGACGAAAGACGGGTGCCCGGTAGCGCAGCCAAGATTAACCAAGCGCCCTTTAGCCAGCATATAAATACTGTTGCCACTCGGGAAGGTGTACTTGTCCACGGCTCCCTGAGACTCGTCCTTAATAACATCAATCTCAATGCCTTGATAAGCATTCAGCTTGTCTACTTGGATCTCATTATCGAAATGACCGATATTACAGACAATCGCTTGGTCCTTCATTTTCTCCATGTGCTCGACGCGGATGATATCTTTATTGCCGGTTGTTGTCACATAGATATCGGCCCTGCCCAGCGAGTCCTCGATCGGGCAAACCTCGAAACCTTCCATCGCCGCCTGCAGAGCGCAGATCGGATCGATCTCCGTAACAATCACGCGTGCGCCCATACCCACGAGAGCTTGAGCGCATCCCTTCCCAACATCTCCGTATCCACAAACTACTGCCACCTTGCCGCCAGTCATGACGTCCGTTGCCCGCTTGATGCCGTCGACCAGCGATTCACGACAGCCGTACAGATTGTCGAATTTAGACTTGGTAACGGAATCGTTCACGTTGATAGCTGGCACCAGTAAGCTACCACTCTCCACCATCTGATAGAGTCGATGCACGCCTGTGGTCGTTTCCTCGGAAACACCCTTCCACTCGGCTACGGTTTCTTTCCACCGATTTGGGTTCTCTAGGTGCATTTTCTTGAGCAGGTTTTTTATAACTTGCTCTTCTTCGGAGCTGGACTCCGAATCAACCCAATCGCTGCCGTTTTCCAGCTCAAAACCTTTGTGGATGAGTAGCGTCGCATCCCCTCCATCATCGACTATCAATTGAGGCCCCAATCCTCCTGGAAAGCTGAGAGCTTGATCGGTGCACCACCAATACTCCTCTAGAGTTTCGCCCTTCCAGGCGAAAACGGGGACGCCCGATTTGGCAATGGCAGCGGCCGCATGATCCTGGGTCGAAAAGATGTTGCAGCTTACCCAGCGCACGTCGGCGCCTAACGCCACCAAGGTCTCTATCAAGACCGCAGTTTGAATCGTCATATGCAACGAGCCCATAATCCGAACTCCTTGCAGCGGCTTTTCACCTGCATACTTATCTCGGATAGCCATCAAGCCAGGCATTTCCTGCTCGGCTATCTCTATCTCCTTGCGACCAAAATCAGCTAACGAGATATCCGCTACTTTGTAATCCATTGTTTGTATATCACTCATATTATTCCCTCCAATTTTATTTGCTTAACTGCTTAATCGCTCTCTTCAAGGCGGTCACCTTATTCGTCTGTTCCCAAGTCAATTCGTCTTTTCCGAAGTGTCCGTAGTTCGTTGTCGACCTATAGATCGGCCTTTTAAGCTTAAGCTGCTTTACGATTCCGGCCGGCTTGAAATCAAAGACCTGGGCAACGGCCGCTTCAATCGCTTCCTCATCGACCTTGCTCGTCCCAAATGTATCTACAGAGATGGATACAGGCTCAGGATGTCCAATCGCGTAGGCGACTTGCAGCTCTGCTCTATCAGCAAGGCCTGCAGCCACAATGTTCTTGGCCACCCAACGACACATGTAGGCCGCCGATCGATCCACCTTGGACGGATCCTTGCCAGAAAACGCTCCGCCACCATGATGACCAGCTCCACCGTAAGTATCCACGATGATCTTGCGGCCGGTCAACCCAGCATCTCCTTGCGGTCCGCCAATAACGAATCGGCCCGTAGGATTGATCAAAAATTCCGTGTTCTTCGTCAGCAATCGCTTGGGCAAGCACCGCTTGATCACTTTCTCGATCATGAACTTCTCGATGTCCTTGCGGCGAACATCTTCCGTATGCTGGGTGGATATCACGACCGCCGTTATCTCCACAGCTTTATTGCCTTCATATCGAATAGACACCTGCGACTTGCAGTCAGGGCGAAGCCATTTCGCTTGCCGCCCCGCATGCCGAATCTTGGCGATTTCCCGACCAATATGGTGGGCATACATGACCGCTGCAGGCATCAGCTCCTTGGTCTCGTTAGAAGCGTAGCCGAACATGATACCCTGGTCGCCAGCTCCCTGCTCAGCCGTATCCTTGTCCTTGGCTTTGCGGGCATCGACCCCTTGGGCGATGTCCGGAGACTGGCTGGTTAAGTTATTCGTTATGAAAACCTTGTCGGCATGAAATACGTCGTCGTCATTCACATAGCCAATATCACGGATAGCTTGGCGGACAATCTCCTCATAGTTCAGCTTCGCTTTGGTGGTGATCTCGCCAGCGAGAACAACCTGGTTACTCTTAACTAGAGTCTCGCAGGCCACCCGACTCTGGGGATCCTGGGCGAGACAAGCGTCCAGGACGCTGTCGGAGATGTAGTCCGACACTTTATCCGGATGCCCTTCCGCAACCGACTCCGAGGAAAATACGTATTTTTTGGCCATATTCGATTAGTGATTTGATCGCTAGATGAGCCGCTTAGCTCAAAATATCAACATATCCGGATTTATTGATATGTTATTCGCGAACACAAGCCCATAATCGAATGGTTAGGTGGGACTTAAGCAAAATCAGGGCTCAATCGGTAGAAGACCCTAATCCAAAATCGACTCAAAGTCGAAAATCGGCAGATACTTACAATCCGCCTAAAGCGTTACGGATCTAATTGTTTCTGGCCCCAGCGATTCGAGCTTCTCTGGACCGGCGAAATTCTTCCCGCTGTCTCATGCCATTAGCGAGGATGTTACTAACAAACTGCCTTGCTTCCTCCTCTTTCTTAAGCGTTTCCGGGTCTTTGACACGAACAGGCTTTTTAGGGGCGGCAGTATTGTCCGCCACTCTACGAGCGGGAGCAGCCTGCTTTAGGGTAATGATCTCGTTTCCGTTTATGGCGATCTGCTTGGTGATTCCATTGAGAGAAACGGATATGGTTCCGTCCGCCTCATCCCAACCACTGACGGCAAAACCATCTTCCGATCCATCTAAAGGGACCCAGACGCTTTCCTTTGTCTTGGAATCGTAAAGGGAAATGGTAACATCCGTTCCGATCGCCATCAGTCCTGTAAACTCCATCTGGTCCAATCTTGAAGGGGCCACTTTTGCAGCTGTCGTCTCCTGAGCTGGAGCCGCTTTAACTCTTTCAAATGGCGAACGGATCTCCTCCGCCCAAATCAGCTGGGCGGTCGCGGCCATTAGGAGGAATGAGCTCAAGAGCCCCTTCACATTAGAAATCTGTCTTTCAGCTCTGTCGCTCATTCCGTACCTGTTGAAACGTCGAATTGGTCGATGTTCGTTACAATCAACAATATCGGCTTGATTCAAGCGCCAATGAAACGCAAAACCAGCCTCCCCGAAAAGAGAGGCTGGTCCCCGTAATCACAAAGCCTCACGACTTTGCAAAATCTTTTGAGTGGTTTGACTTAGTCGATGACAGTCACATCGATGAGAACTTCGCCGGCTGCGCCACCTTCGTCAGTGACAACAATCGTGTATACGCCTTCGGTAAGCGTAACGACGGCCGCCGTACTAGTGGTATCAACAGTTGGAAGATTCTGACCTTGGAAGTCGTCCGTCGCCAAGAATGGGAACAAGCCAGCGAAATCAGCCGCTGCTATGACCTTGGCAGCGCTTTCAGCTCCTCCACTGTCCCAATTGGCTACCGTCGCGACTTCGTCGCTTCCCCCAGTCGAGAAATTGGTTTGGAAGAGAGTCATGGTTGGGTCAGGCATTGGGCTAGCCACGCCCAAGTCGGCAAGCTTAGGTCCAACAGCGCGGATAAGAACCGTTTTCGTTCCCAGAACCGTGAAACCGGTGATCGTGCTCTCTCCGGCAGCAACTGTCGTACGTCCCGAGATGTTGGCTAAATCGCCTGTATCGCTCGGTTCGGAGGCAGAGGCAGGAAGTAACCTGCTTCGGATAAGTAGGTCCAGCCTGCCATCCAGTTGTTTTCGGTGTCGAACGCACCTTGATAGCTAACTGGAGTGAACCAAGTAGAACCATCAGGTAGATCGGCGAGAGCGTTGGTCAGGGCAGGGCTGCTGGAAGTTAGACGCGGGTCGAATCCACCGTCCGTCGCGCGAGAATATGCTGGTCAATCCAGCGTCTTCAACCGTGTTGTTTAGACCAGCTTCTGCCAAGAAGGCTTCATCGTCATCGAGGTTCGATCCACCAGCTCCAAGCGTATCATCTTCGTCGCCGTCGAATAGAATCCCGGCGTCGAAATCCCAAATATTGTTGGTGATGTCGATGAGATCTTCGGTCTCGCCATTCCCGGGAATGCGCAAACCGGGGTAAAAATCGCCATTTTTTTCACGACCACCCAGAACTTCCTAAATCCCCCCTGATGCCAGATCGTTTTGTAACAAAGCCGCCCGATAAAAAACGCATTACTTCAGCGGAAACCAAAAAAAACCGCTCCCGTAAAGGAAGCGGTTTTAATGAAAAGTGGCGGGATAGACGAGACTTGAACTCGCGGCCTCCTGCGTGACAGGCAGGCGCTCTAACCAACTGAGCTACTACCCCGTGTTGATAAGAGACGGCAAAAGTTAGAATCCGCCATTCCCAAGTCAAGTGCCGTTTTAGGAATTTTCCGAAGAAACGTTCCCCGTTTCCGAAGATTCAGTAGACCAAGGGGATAACTAAGTCCCCAACCCTTCAGAACCTTTCCACTACGACAATTTCCGAGCGGACTCTATCAAATCGCAGAATGACTTGGGATCCAGCGACGCTCCTCCGATAAGGCCGCCATCGATATCCGGCTGAGCAAGCAGATCATCCGCATTGGATGGCTTCATGGAACCCCCATAAATAATACGGGTTTTTTCAGCTACCGCATCGCCGTATGCCTCTTTGAGCAAAGACCGAATCGCTCCATGAACTTCTTGAGCCATTTCAGGGGTTGCCGTCTTGCCAGTTCCGATAGCCCATACGGGCTCATAGGCAATAACCAAGTTGGACATGCCAGACGCATCCACTCCATCCAATCCTCCGAGCAACTGCGTTTTGACGACGTCCAATGTCTCGCCTGCTTCCCGCTGCTCTAGAGTTTCCCCAATGCAGAGGATGGGCTTTAGGAGGTTCTCCAAGGAGAATTTCACTTTCTCATTGATAAAGGCGTCGCTCTCATGGAAGTACTCGCGACGCTCGCTATGGCCAAGTATGACGTATTTGGCGAAGACTGCTCTCAACATCTCGGGAGAGACCTCCCCTGTGAATGCGCCGCTAGTTTTTGGATACAGATTCTGGGCTCCCAATCTTACGGCTGAACTTTCGATGGCCTGCGAAACCCGCTCTAATGCCACGAAGGCAGGGCATACGACGACTTCCACGGTGGCGTCTTTCGAGACGATTGAAGCGATTTCGGAAGCGAGCTCTTCCCCCTCTTCCGGGGTCTTGTTCATCTTCCAATTGCCTGCGATAATATATTTTCTGCTCATTTCGAATAATCCTTAAGTTCTGATTACTTGTCTTCAAGGGCTTCCACGCCAGGAAGGGCCTTGCCCTCCAAAAACTCCAGGCTGGCGCCTCCCCCAGTACTGATAAAGGAAACGTCACCGCCGAAACCCGCCTGATTGATCGCCTTGACCGAATCGCCTCCTCCTATGATGGAGATAGCTTCCGGGTTCTTCGCCACTGCTTCCGCTATAGCGAAGGTGCCTTTGCTGCAGGCCTCGATTTCGAAGATTCCCATTGGCCCGTTCATGAGAATAGTTCGGGCCTCCGCCAATTCCTTGGCATACAATTCCATCGTCTTCGGCCCGATGTCGACGCCTTCCCAACCATCGGGAATATTGCCGTTCTCGTCCGATGCGCTGATATTGCCAACCGACATGTTGTCAAAATCGAGCGAGTCGACGATCATATTGTCCACCGGCAACAGGAACTTAACCCCTTTTTCTTCAGCCTTTTTCATCGCCGATCGGGCCGTATCCACGAAGTCGGGCTCGGAAAGACTATCACCCACTGTCTTGCCATTAGCTAGGGCAAAGGTGTATGCCATCGCTCCCCCAATGAGAATCGTATCCGCTTTTTCCAGCAGACGATCGATAACAGTGATCTTGTCGCTCACTTTGGCCCCACCCAAAATAACCACAAACGGGCTTTCCGCATCCTCGGTCTTCTCCCCCAGGTATTCCAATTCTTTCTGTATCAAATAACCGGCGACGGCAGGCTGAAGATATTGAGCGATGCCTGCAGTCGAAGCATGGGCTCGATGAGCCGTTCCAAAAGCGTCGTTGATATAGATATCGCCCAAGCTAGCGAATGACTGGGCCAATTCCGGATCATTCTTTTCTTCACCCGGATGATAACGGACGTTCTCCAAGAGGGCTACCGAGCCGGACGTTAATTCTGAAACCGCTTTCTCGGCAACTTCGCCAGCCGACTCCGGAACGAAGATGACGGGCTGGCCCAGCTCTATTGAAAGGGCTTCTGCTACGGGAGCCAAGGAATACTTGGGATTGGCCTCTCCCTTAGGCCGGCCTAGGTGGCTCAGCAAAGCCGCCGTACCTCCCTGTTCTAAGACGTGTTTAATAGTGGGCAGCGCTCCTAATATCCGCGTTTTGTCTGTAACCTTCCCTTCCTGCAAAGGCACATTGAAATCGACGCGAATCACAGCTCGCTTGCCGTTTAGATCTATATCTTGAATCGTTTTCTTCGCCATAGCGATCAGATCGACCTAGTAGCCGAACTCATTGTTGGAATCTTCGGCGCAAGGCCAGAAATAGAAATAGAAAAGCCCTTTACCCGATTATCCGGGCAAAGGACCGAAAAAGCTTATCTAGGAGATCTTCTTGAGCAGATCGACCACGCGGTTGCTGTAGCCCCACTCGTTAACGTACCAGCAGACGACCTAGAAGAAGATTTCCGTAAGGGCGATACCGGAACCGGCATCGAAAATAGAAGAAGCCGGGCAATGGATGAAATCCGAAGAAGCCACTTCATCTTCCGTGTATTCCAGGATACCCTTCAGGGAGCCCTCGGAAGCTTCCTTCATTTTTTGGCAAATCTCTCCGTAGGAAGTCGCCCTCGTCGTACGAACCGTCAAGTCAACGACAGAAACGGTTGGCGTGGGGACGCGGAAAGCCATACCAGTCAGCTTGCCTTGAACTTCCGGAATGACGAGACCCACTGCCTTGGCCGCTCCAGTGGAGGACGGGATGATGTTCATAGCCGCAGCTCGGCCGCCCTTCATGTCTTTAGGAGATGGGCCATCCACGGTTTTTTGAGTGGCTGTGTAGCTGTGAACGGTCGTCATCAAGCCTTCTTCAATTCCAAAATTGTCGAGAACCACCTTGGTGATTGGCGCCAAGCAGTTCGTTGTGCACGACGCATTGGAGATTAGCGTATCTTCAGCCGTCAGCATATCGTCGTTCACACCAAGGACCACCGTCTTAACGTTGTCTCCCTTACCCGGAGCGGAAATGATCACTTTCTTCGCGCCCGCGTCGATGTGACCTTGGGCTTTTTCGTCTTGGACGAACAAACCTGTCGACTCGATGACGATATCCACGCCCAAATCGCCCCAAGGCAAGTTGGCCGGAACTTCGCGCAGCGCGAGACACTTTATGCTCTGCCCATTTACGACCAAGGTATCGTCGCCTTCCGCTTCCACGGTACCGTTGAAACGACCTTGGGTCGTATCGTACTTGAGCAGGTATGCTAAGTTGTTAGCAGGAACTAAATCGTTTACTGCTACCACTTCTACTTCGTCGCCCAGGAGGCCCTGGTCGACAATTGCGCGGAACACGAGGCGGCCAATTCGGCCGAATCCATTAATAGCTACTTTTACAGCCATCGTTATTATTTATTGCTGGTTGTCGTCGTTGTTTTGTAGGATCCTGAGCTCTCAGGATTACCCCAAAAACCAGGCGAACGGGGAGTAGAGGGCGCCCTCTGCATAAAATCAAGGGTTTAAAACGTGTCAATTTGCTCGTTCCCAAGCTCCAATTTGAGCCGGCTCTCCAGCCAAAAATAGATGCCGTTCTCCCTACGACACCGTCCGCATCCACAAGCCAGAGGCGAGCGGGGGCAAGCGCAGTTCACCATCTGGATCGTTGCGAACCGAAACGTCGCCGAACCCCCAAAATCGGTCATGATCCGCCAATTGCCTCCACGCGCCCTTCCAATCACCCAAAGGCAAAACCAGCTCTTCGAACTCGGGATTTACGGCAAACAGCAACTGGCTTGGACCCAGGCTTTTGTCCGCGTTGTAGAGGACTGCCAACGCATTGCTGCCACTAGCCTTTCGACATTTGAAAAACCCAACCGTAGCGCGGCTGTAATGGCGAAGCAATCGGCCCAATTTCGACTGCCGAAAAGCGATCCACGAGCTAACGTATTCACTAGAAACCGCGAATTCCGCTCTACGACGAAAACTAAGGGCATTGAGATCACCTCGTTGATAGGTGTTATTCACTCCACCTTTGGAATGCAAAAAGTCCTGGCCCGCATGTAGCATGGGTATTCCTATAGAGGCCATCAAAAGAGCGAACATCATGTGTGAACGCCGGATATCGGCTACTGTCGGACGAGATCCATCGAAGTCCGCTCTTTCGGTTATCACGTCAATGCAAGCCCGATCGTCGTGAGACTCCGTGTAGTTTACGGTTTGCGCGGGCCAGCTGGCGTAATCATCGGGAGACCCTGAGAGGAAATGGAATAATTCGTCCGCTCCCAATTTCCCCAAAGCATAGGACCTGATTGATTCGCGGTAACCATCATTCCATGACGCATACCCAGTATCCTTAAGTTCCTTACCAATGTGTCCTCGAAAACTCCAAGGCTCGGCGATCAGGATAATATCCGGGCGAATTGACTTAAGCTCCCTCTCGATCTCGACAAGGGTATGCTTTCCAACGAGATCCGCTAAATCAAAACGAAAGCCATCGACGCCATAGAATTGAACGAATCGCTTAAGGCTCTCTATGATCAACCTCCGCCCCATCGGAGTATCGCAACGCAGGTCGTTGCCGCAGCCGCTCCAATTCGTCAGCCCCCCATCTGGCTCCAGACGGAAGTAATAGCGCTTATCGACGAAAAGCAAATGGGCTGGCTCGCCAACATGATTGTAAACCACATCGATGATCACCGCCATATCGCGATTGTGGATACTTTCCACTAAGTCCCGGAATTCCTGAATCTGAGTCGCCGCAGAAGGATCGGTCGCGTAGGTAGAAGCCGGGGAAAAATAGTTGGCCGTCATGTACCCCCAATGATATTCATCAAGGGACTGGCTGTCATTCTCCTGAATTGGCTGAAGCTCTAGAGCGTTTATTCCCAGTGTCGAAGGGTAGAAATCCTCCTTCTCGACGGCTTCTTGCAGATCCTTAAAGCCCAATGGACGCGCAGCCTTCGTCTCCCCAGCCACGAGATCCCGCGTGTGGGCCTCCAGAATTACCAGATCCTGCCAGGATGGAGCCCGAAAGGACTTGATTGGCGGATACCGTCTGTCGTCGACCACAATTCCCGGCCCTTCTCGCCCAACACAGGCTTTCGCATACGGATCCAGGATATTGAAATTCTTATCGAAAGCGGTCCCCGACGCATCCGGTCCATCTAGCCTATACCAATAGAAGCTACCTTCTAAATTCTCCCGTAACGTTGCTTCCCACACATAATCATCTGTCGGACTCATCAGAATCCAATCGACATCTTCCGTTGAGCCATTCCTAGCCAATCCGAGCTTTACCCATTTCGCCCGCGGGGCGAACAGCCTGAAAATCGTCGAATCGTTCTCTACGATTGCCCCCAATTCCTTATCTGAATGCAAGCTAAGCAAATGGGGTCCTGGATCCAGCCGTTTCCGTCGCAGCTTCGTTCTGCCATGGTAGATAAGCGTATGCGTCTCCGAGAGATCAAAGCGCTCTGCTATTTCAAAGCGAAATCGATGGCGACCGCTTCGCCTAATCGAGAACAAGTAGTTGGAATTTCCCATTCCGTCGTCAGCGATATTTGGCGCTTCGTCATCAACTACCAGCCATCGATGGCAACTCGTAACAAATTTAAAGGCGGTATCGCCAGCGGATCCCAATTTCTCGAGAGGAATTTCAATCGATAAGATGGTAGCTTTTCCGGACTGGCCAGGCTCCAACCGCCACTCGCGCTCGCCAACGCCTTCCTGCCATCCATTGAATGGACCCACCAGGAACACATCGTTTTCTCCGTATTTAAATTCCGGGCACTCGTCGCGAGACAATACAAAGACCGCGTTACCTGCATCATCGATATAGTAACGACTCTCCCTGGCGAAATCGGTTTCTGGGAGACGGTGGATATCCAATTCACGGACCGAAGTCGTTTCCAAACTGATTCTCGGAAGCTTTCGGGCCTTCCAATCGTAGTTGAGCTCAATCACTCCACCTTTGGGCGAATCTAAGAAAGCTTTGGCGATGCGATGCGGCTCGTGAGAGGACATGATTCCGACCAAACCACAACGTCATATTGCTCAGCTTTACAAGCTCGAACGACAATCGTTTCGATCTGAGCATAATTGGGATACTGAGCCTACTCCCAAACCGGACGCAGGAATCTCTTTTAAACTCGCCGATGACCCATCTCGTGAATCAAATCGGCCGTTTGTTCGACGGTCGTTAAATAGCGCTGGAATAGATCCGGAACGTCGACCAGATCCCTTTCCAACTTGCCGTCCCTGAGGTCCTGAATTTCATAGAGGGCGGACAGAGAATAGGGCACATGGCTGGCGAAACGCCTGACCGCATCGCGTTTGCGATAAGGCATACTCACCTCGAAAAACCTCAAAGCCGCTCGGATCAGAATCTGAAAGGTCGAAAGCGTCGCGATCATGAGCTCTGTCACTTCCGCTTCGGAACCGTCTACCAGCAGGTACCGTTCTCTTAACTGAATAAGCTTCCCCTTCAATTCGTGCTCGAGCTGAAATCTCAGATTGGCGTGGCTTATGGGTAGCCGCTTCATCACATCCTCTCCAAAGAGGATCAGATTGCGCTCTTTGATATCAAGTAGTTCGATTGGGAAGACGTCAGAAGATTTCTTGAGCCTAGCCCACGTAAACAAGAGCGGCGGCGGGTTTCCGAATCGGGCCCACTTCTCGGTCAAAGGCCTCAATCCATCCAGTTCTTTCAGACCCAGCTTTCGGCACACCACCATCAGGTTGTAATCCGAATATTTTTCGTTGCGTTCCCCTGAAGTTGTGGAGCCATACAGCACCACAGAGACAAGTGTCTCGTCGAGGATTTGCTGGATCTCTTCGCAAAACGATTCAGGGGTCATGAAGAACAGCTGAGCTCTACCGCGCTCAATCCAAAAAAGCCAGTCTAGTCGGCCCCAATACCGTCATTCATAGCGCTTGCCTCGCTATGCTCTAGTCGCAACTCTTTCTTAAAAACTTCGCTTTTCCGGGCTTGTTCCGCCCTTCGGCAAGTCGAAAATGAACGATCTTCCAAGAATATCAATTGTCATTCCTTCCTTCAATCAAGGAAAGTACTTGGCCGCCACCTTGCAAAGCCTCGTTGATCAGGACTACCAAAATATGGAAGTGATCATACAGGATGGCGGCTCTACTGACGGCTCTCAAGATGTCGCTAGGCAATTCGCCGCAGAGCGGCCAGAACTATTTACGCTCTACGTTGAGGACGACGCGGGCCAAGCGGACGCCATTAATCGTGGTTTCGGCCGATCAACTGGAGATATCATGGGATTCTTAAACTCTGACGATCTGTTGGAAAAGGAGTGCTTGAAACGAGTCGCCCAGGAAATCGATCCCGATCGCCAGCGCTACGTGGTATTTGGGCGAAGCCGCTTTTTCGGCAGCGACACATCGAAGCAATCCGAGGATCATCCCTGGACCTACCAAAGCCACTTCGACCAACTCGCCATCTGGAAGCGAGGTTTCAACCAAATCCCCCAGCCATCCACGTTTTGGCACCGAAGCGTCTGGGAAGCCTGCGGGGAATTGGATACGACGATTCCGCATGCGGTCGACTATGATCTATTTTGTAGATTCAGCGCTCGATTTCGCTTCCATCCCGTTTCTGAGATTTGGAGCCACTATCGATTGCATGACGAGTCTAAGACCGTGAACAAGAGTCACCCATCTCTCGTTCGTGAGTGCGAGGAAATCAGTCGCAAGTACTGGGGCTCGTGGCGTTCGCCCTTGCGTTGGCGATGTGAAATTTCCTATCGGCTCCACCACCGAAGCAGCCGGCCAGAGGCGATAGCCTCCTTGAGAAGGGCTGAATCTGCCTTGATGGCTCGGCGCTATGGAGCGACTTGCCTGCGCGGCATCGTAGCCTCTTGGAAGGCTCCAACCCAGATTGGACCTAGGTTGCTCTTTCCGCTCGCCGGGACGCTGGGATGGGGATCGCTAGCCCGAAAATTTCGGCCCAGTGAAGAAGTCCCAGACGCGCTTTGCCCAAATCGATGGATAGGCCCCTACTACGAAACAAGCCTGACGATTTCTCCCTATACAAAATGGATTCGAGCGACTATCGAACTGCCCGAATCGCTCGCTCAACAAAACGCCAAAGTTAGGCTGCGCTTCCAGGGCTCAACCTTCCAAAATTGGTCCACCGAAGGCGCAACCAGGAGAATCAAAGCCCCCATCCAATCATCGGACTCTGTCGAGATCAGCGTCACGCTATGCTGCAACCGCTACTTTGTCCCCTCTTTGATCGGCGAAAATGAGGATACGAGAATCCTATCTGTAAAGCTCCTTTCTCTTCAGGCCGCTCGCTATTGACCACAGTCCCTCGAACGACATCCGGGCTTGCGACTCCCTCAAGAGTGTCTCCTGATTGGCAACATGGGCGAAAAGATCCTAGTAGCGATGTCGGGCGGCGTAGACAGCAGCGTTGCCGCTCTCCGCTTGCAGCAGCAAGGCTACGAGATCGAGGGCGCCTACATGAAGAATTGGATCAACGAAGACGAGATTCTAGGAGATTGCCCGTGGCAGCAAGACATTGAGGATGCTAACGCCGTTTCGGATAAGCTCGGCATACCTTTCCGCGTCGTCAATCTGATGGAAGATTACCGGTCGAGGATCGTCGACTACCTACTAGCCGGCTATCAGTCAGGGACCACTCCCAATCCAGACGTGATGTGCAACCGGGAAATCAAATTCGGGGTGTTCCTCGACTACGCGATTAATCATGGCTTCGACTCGGTAGCCACCGGCCACTACGCCCGGCTCGAAAGATCTACCGACGATCCCATTCTTCTAGAAGGGATCGATAAGAACAAAGACCAAACCTACTTCCTGGCTATGATGCGACGGGAACAAGTGCGGCGAGTGCGCTTTCCTATCGGCGATCTCATCAAGCCGGAACTCAGGGATGCGGCTCGAAAGGCAGGCTTACCCAACGCGGAAAAGAAAGATAGCCAAGGGATCTGCTTTATCGGAAATATAAAGATGCAGGACAACCTAAGAGAATATGTTCCCGACGATCCCGGCCCTATCCTAAAAGCAGAGGACGATGCCGTTCTGGGAGAGCACAAAGGACTTCACTACTTCACCATCGGCCAACGTAAAGGGATCGGCGTTCCTTCCAATTGCGATCACCAGAATTACGTCGTTGTGGGAAAAGATCCGAGCCGGAAAGCCTTGCTTGTCGCTTTCGAATCGCCCGACGCCCCAGGCCTATACGCTAAAAGCTGCCAGATTAATGATATGAGTTTTATCGCGGACCCAATCAGCGAGGAAACCTCCATCGAGGTGAAAACTCGCTACCGCGATCCACGAATACCGGCAACCTGCAAGCCAACGGGAAAAGGATTTGCCGAAATCGCTTTCGAGACGCCGCAACGAGCGCTATCTCTTGGCCAAGTCATGGCAATCTATGACGGAGAACGTTTGCTCGGAGGCGGTATCTATTCCCGTATCGACTCTGCAGTCGCCTTAGAAGCGCGATGAAACAGGATAACGAAAACGACGAAATCGAAGATTCCGCTCTTCTTCTCTGTCTTTATCGAATCAGCCAAGCAGGCAGCGCGGCCTTCAATGTCCGCGACGCTTATCAGGCCATCATGGAAGCCATCCAACGGCTATTTCAGCCTAGCTCAGCATCCATTGCCCTGATTAGCCCAGACTCTGGGTTATTGGAAATCGAATACGCGCTCGGGTACCCATCAGAATTAGACGACTACGCCTTGCACCTAGGTAAGGGCGTATCGGGACGAGTGGCTTTCAAGGGAGAGCCTATGCTGGTCGCGGATGTCAAGAAAAACCCCTACTACGTCAAGCTCTTGGATGAAGTTAGATGCAAAATGGCCGTACCGCTCTTTTCCGAAGGTCAAATCATTGGCGTTATCAGCGTCGAATCCGAGGAACCCGGCCAATATACAGAGAAAGATATGGCACGCTTGCAATCCATAGCGGATGAAGCCGTTCACTCACTCCAATGCGTCTGGAGGCAAAGGCAGCTAAAGAATCAGTCCGAGCAGCTCAACGCTTTGATCGACGTCGGACAAAATGTTGTATCCAATCTAGAGATACAAAATCTATGGGATAGCATAACCGAAGCCGCGCTTGACCTTACGGGAGCGCGGATGTCCACTCTACAGCTGTACGACAAAAAACGAGGCTCGGTGACCATGAAAGCGGTACGACCATCTTCAGGCGAGTTGCAATCACGCGTGGAAACCTTGCGAATCGAAGAGAGTATGAGCGCTTCCGCCATTCAAACGCGAAAGCAAATCGAATTCCCCAACATCACTGCCCCCGATTATCTAGATCTTTTGGATACACCCCAACAGGAAGATGTCGTT
>CAZFUD010000007.1:0-44281 GCA_964521705.1 uncultured Opitutaceae bacterium
TTATTCGGCCTTTGAAAGGGTGAGCGAGAAGCTGGAAAAGGGTGATCCTGTCGATCTACTCTTGGGCGCTCTCGAAAACGCTCGCCCCAGGCTTGAAGTGAAAAGCCGTCGGGTTGGTGGCGCTACTTATCAGGTTCCTTTAGAGATCCCTTATGAGCGTCAAGAGTCCCTAGCGATGCGCTGGATGGTTGATTCCGCTTCCTCTCGCAAAGGTATTCCTATGAAGGAAGCTTTAGCGACTGAAATTATAGACGCCTACAATAATACAGGGAGTGTGGTGAAGAAGAAGGAAGACATCCACAAGATGGCGCAGTCGAATCGAGCCTTTGCCCATCTGCGTTGGTGATTCGATTTTCCGTTCTCCTTTATGTTCTTTGAAAAATGGTTGAAGCTCCCGCAGATATTTCCACGAAAAATGGCTCTGGTCGCCCAGTGCCGATGGAGTGGACACGCAATATAGGAATTGCGGCTCATATCGATGCGGGAAAGACTACCACCACCGAGCGCATTTTATACTATACAGGGGTAGTCCATAAGATTGGCGAAGTTCATGACGGCAATGCCGTCACGGATTTTATGGTGCAGGAGCGCGAGCGCGGTATTACAATCACCTCAGCCGCGATCTCCTGCAAATGGACTGGTCGATCGGGGCCTTTCGAGGGCATAGATCACCAAATCAATATAATTGACACCCCGGGCCACGTGGATTTCACGGCGGAGGTGGAGCGATCGCTTCGGGTTTTGGACGGCGCCGTAGCAGTATTCTGCGCGGTGGCAGGTGTTCAGCCCCAGTCTGAGACCGTTTGGCGTCAGGCGGATAAGTACCATGTGCCTCGCATAGCGTTCATTAATAAGATGGACCGCGTGGGAGCCAATTTCCTCGGAGCTATCGAGGACATGCGATCGAAGTTGGGAGCGAACGCCCATCCGTTGTTTCTTAATATCGGCTCCGAAGACTATTTTAGCGGACTAATTGATCTCGTGGGGCTGAAGGCTTTCAAATTCGACGAATCAGATAAGTTGGGTGTTAGCGTAATCGATTGCGAGATACCTGGGGATATGCAGCCCGAGGTGGATTCCATGCGCGAATCCCTAATTGAAGCGGTCGCGGATTTCGATGACGCCCTTGCTGAAAAGTATTTGAATGGCGAGAAGATCGCTGAACACGAGCTCGTTCTGGCAATTCGTAAAGCGACCTTGTCGCGAGAATTCGTAGGCGTGATTCCTGGATCGGCTTTTAAGAACAAGGGCGTGCAGAATTTAGTGGATGCAGTTGTCAACTATCTCCCCAGCCCGCTCGACATGCCTCCTGTGCAGGGCCATGACAGCAATGGGCAATCCGTTTCCATTGAGCCGTACGACAATGGCAAGGCGACAGCTCTCGCCTTCAAGCTCTGGAGCGATCCCTTTGTAGGAAAGCTTGTTTTTATCCGCGTATACAGTGGCACCATCAAAAAGGGTGACATGCTGATGAACCCGCGGACGGGAAAATCAGAACGCGTTAGTCGTCTCCTGATCATGAAGGCGGATAGCCGAGAGGATGTCGATGTCGTTCGTTCGGGCGATATTTGCGCAGCTATTGGTATCAAGAACGTGCATACGGGTGATACGCTTTGCGTTAAGAATCTGGATATTGCCCTGGAGCCCCCGTCATTTCCGGACCCCGTCATATCGATGTCTATCGAGCCAGCGACGAGCGCGGATCAGGAGAAGCTTTCCATAGGTCTGGGGAGATTGGCAGAGGAGGATCCGACTTTTGTAGTAAAAACCGACGAGGAAACGGGTCAGACAATAATTTCCGGGATGGGTGAGCTTCATTTGGAAATCATTCGCGACCGTCTATTCCGCGAGTTCAAAGTCGAGGCTCAATCCGGCAAGCCGCAGATTGCCTATAGGGAAACGATCACGGTTCCGGCAGAGGGTGAAGGCAAATTCATCCGACAATCTGGGGGACGAGGCCAGTATGGTCACGCTGTTATCAAGCTGGAGCCAAAGGATACCGGTGAAGGGTTAGAGGTTCTAAACGAGATTGTTGGGGGCGTTATCCCGCGGGAGTTTATCAAGCCGACCGAGGACGGGATCAGGGAAGCTTCAAACAATGGCACGGTAGCGGGCTATCCCGTTGTGGATTGGAAAGCCCGGATCGTTGATGGATCTTTTCACGATGTGGATTCCTCAGAGATGGCCTTTAAAATGGCAGGGATATTCGCTTTTAAAGAAGCGATGAAGAACGCGGGGCCGATATTGCTTGAACCGATCATGAAGGTGGAGGTTACAACTCCCGAGGAGTTTCAAGGCGATATAATCGGTGACTTGAATCGCCGGCGTGGCCATATCCAAAACATGGAGTCGAAAGGCGATTTAGCTACAATAAACGCTTCGGTTCCCCTAGAGACAATGTTCGGCTACGCGACGGACGTTCGCTCGCTTTCGAAAGGAAGGGCCAGCTATTCGATGGAACCTTCTAGATTTGAACAGGTACCGCCTTCAGTTCTATCGAGACTGACTGAAAGCGCGTCCAACTAGTAAGCATTTTATATTCATAATTCCATGACTGGACAGAAAATACGCATTAGGCTTCAAGGATTCGATTATCGAGTTATCGATCAGTCAGCCTCCGACATTGTAGACACCGCGAAGCGTTCGGGCGCTCGAGTTTCAGGGCCCGTGCCGCTACCGACTCGTATCGAGAAGGTCACGGTGAATAAGTCGCCTCACGTGGATAAGAAGTCCATGGAGCAATTCGAAATCAGAACGCATAAGCGCTTGCTGGATATTATAGAGCCAACCGCGCAGACGGTTGACGAGCTCAAGAAGCTCAATCTTCCGTCCGGAGTAGATATTACCATTAACGTCTAGAAACTACTTTAACTATACAGATCAAACCAAGCCACTAGGTTGGCTGCTAATGTGGGTCTAGCAAACGGAGTGAATGCTCCACCTACCTCTTAGAATTATGAAACACACTATTTTAGGCAAAAAATTGGGCATGACTCAGATCTATGACGGCACGGTGCAAGTGCCGGTCACGGTGATCGAGGCAGGCCCTTGTCCTGTCTTGCAGGTCAAAACGATCGAGAAGGATGGATACAATGCCATCCAGATTGGCTTTGGGTCCAAGAAGGATAAGCGGGCAAGCAAAGCGGAACGCAATCATGCCAAGAGTAATGGGGTCGCGACTCCAAGGACGATTCGCGAAGTGCGTTGCGATGGCGAATCGGAATACAATTCTGGCGATGTGCTCGACGTATCCAAGTTCGAGGAAGGCCAGAAGATAGACATCATCGGCAAGACGAAGGGAAGAGGGTTCCAAGGAGTTGTTAAGCGCTTCAATGTAAAGGGCGGTCCTGCATCTCACGGATCGATGTTCCATCGTCGGATCGGCTCGATCGGACTCTGCCAATGGCCCGGTCATGTATTCAAGAATCAGAAGATGCCTGGACGCATGGGCGGAGTTCAGCGAACCGTCCAGAATTTGAAGATCATGAAGATCGACGCGGAAAAGAATCTAATCCTCGTAAAAGGGGGTATTCCTGGGCCGAACGGGGAAACCGTTTTGGTGCGTACCGCTATCAAGAGCAAGTAGAAGCCAGGAAGGACGACCGAAGATGAAAGTAAAAACCTTTAGTAACGACGGCAAGGAAAGTGGCGACAGCGAGTTCGACATCCCTGAATTCGAGGATGGAAAAGGTCTGCAAGCCGTGAAGGAAGTGATTGTCGCTCAAGCGGCGAACATCCGGCAGGGTAGTGCAAACACCAAGACTCGTGGAGAAGTTCGTGGCGGCGGCAAGAAGCCTTGGCGGCAAAAGGGAACGGGTAGAGCTCGAGCAGGAAGCAACCGTTCACCTATTTGGGTAGGGGGTGGAGTAGTCTTCGGTCCCAAGCCCCGCGATTATTCCAAGAAAATCAATCGCAAGGTAAGGCAACTCGCTTATAACCGCGCTTTGTATGAGCGGGTTAACGACGGTTCGCTCGTGGTAATTGAAGCGCTCGATATAGCTCCTGCTAAAACCAAGGTCGCTAGTGAAATCGTTAGGGGAGTCTCCTCGGAAGGAAACACGCTAGTTGTCGACAAATCGTTTAGCGAAACGTCCTTGAGGGCTCTGAGGAATCTACGTGGCGTTGTTCTAGAAGAAGCATCAGTCGTTAGCGTTTCCGATTTGGCGGATTTCCAAAAGATAATCGTGACGCGGCAAGCAATGGAAGAGCTGGTGAATCGCACGAAAGGAGAGACCAAATGATTCAAGCGGATAGAATTCTGAAATCCCTTCGCCTCACCGAAAAGTCGAACCTGCAATCGGCCGAAATTGGCCAGTATACCTTTGATGTATTCAAGGATGCCAACAAGTACGCCATTAAGTCGGCGATTGAGAAGGTATTCGATGTGTCGGTAACGCGGGTGAATATCATCAATCAGAAGGGGAAGCCCACTCGTAACCGGAAGACGGGAAAATCGAATCACAAGTCCGACTACAAAAAAGCGGTCGTCACCTTGAAGACGGGCGACACGATTGAAGTCGTATAAACGAATAGGATACAAAAATGGCTATCGTAAAATTTAGACCGATCACCCCGACTCAGCGATTCGCTGAGCTTCAAAAGAGGGAGATAACCCAGAAGCGTCCTGAAAAGAAGCTTACGAAATCCTATAGCAAGTCCGCCGGGCGCAATTGCTATGGAAGACTCACTTCTCGGCGACGGGGAGGTGGGCACAAGCGTCTGCTCCGCATCGTCGATTTCAAGCGCAACAAATTCGATATTCCGGCCAAGATTCAAGCGATTGAATACGATCCAGGACGTTCAGCCTACATTGCCTTGCTAGCGTATGCTGATGGTGAGAAGCGCTACATCATTGCTCCCGAGGGAGTGAAGGTTGGGGACAAGGTTTTGTCTTCTCAAAAGGCAATCGATTTCAATCCCGGAAACGCAATGCCCCTGGAGCACATTCCTCCTGCCACGCGTTTGCATGCAGTGGAGCTGCTTCCTGGTAAGGGAGCCCAATTGGCTCGTTCCGCGGGAAATTCATTGGAATTGGTCAATATCGAGGGCAAGCATGCCCAGCTTCGTTTACCGTCGGGCGAAATTCGTCTCGTTAGCAGCAAATGTATGGCCACGATTGGTACGTCTGGAAACTCGGAGCATGGAAATGTCGTAATCGGTAAGGCCGGTCGGAATCGTTGGAAGGGCAAGCGTCCAAGAGTTCGTGGTGTTGTCATGAACCCGGTCGATCACCCTAATGGCGGTGGTGAAGCTAAGAGTAAAGGCGGCGGTGGTCGCCAAATGCTAATGTCGCCTTGGAGTCAGTTGGCCAAGGGATTCCCGACACGAAGAAAATCAAAGGAGAGCAACAGCCTGATCCTCGTCCGACGCAATGGACGCAAAATGAAGAAGCGCTAAACCACGGAAAAGAACTTAGATCATGTCTCGCTCAATTAAAAAAGGTTTCTTTGTCGATCCACACTTGATGACCAAAGTGGAGAAGTCCCAGGACGCTAATGACCGCAAACCAATTCAAACTTGGTCTCGCCGGTCGACGATCACCCCAGAATTCGTGGGATTGAATTTCAATGTCCACAACGGGAAGACTTTCGTGCCGGTTTACGTAACGGAAAATATGGTCGGCCACAAGCTTGGCGAATTTTCGCAATCTCGTATGTTCAAAGCCCACGGAGGCAGTTAAGAGTCCACTCGGAGATACTAACAAATGGAAGTACACGCTTTAACTAAGTACGCTCGGATGTCGCCCAAGAAAGTAAATGAGGTGGCTAGAGTGATTCGTGGCAAGTCGGCGACTGATGCTCTGGATTTGCTCAAGTTCACGCCGCGCAAATCTGCTGCTTTAATATCCAAGACTCTTGAATCGGCTATAGCCAACGCGGAAAACAATCACGATCTATCCGCGGATAGTCTGACGGTAGAGAAGGCTGTCGTCGAGCAAGGGCCTGTTTTGAAGCGTTTCAAGGCAGCGGCTCGTGGCGGTATCGCCAGAAGGAAAAAACGGATGTCGCATATCCGCATCATACTTACGGACAACCAATAGAATTTCAGCAATATGGGTCAAAAAACGCATCCAATAGGCTTTCGCCTAGCCGTTAATCGGAACTGGCAATCACGCTGGTACGCTCCTAAGAACGAGTTCGCGAAAACGCTCCACGAAGACTACATCATTCGCGAGAAATTGATGGAGAAGCTGAAGCTCGCTTCCGTTCCTAAGATTTTTATCGAGCGAGCCAACGCTCGCGTGCGTGTCAAGATATTCACAGCTCGCCCGGGAATTGTCATAGGGCGAAAGGGTCAGGAGATCGAGAAGATCAAAGAAGAGCTTTCGAAAATGACTGGCAGAGAGATCTTGCTGGATATCCAGGAAGTTAAGAAGCCAGAGCTGGAAGCGAAGCTTGTCGCCGACAATGTAGCGCTCCAACTAGAACGGCGTATTTCCTTTCGTCGGGCTATGAAAAAGGCGGTTCAAATCGCCATGAGCTTGGGAGCCGATGGAATCAAGGTCCAAGTGGGCGGGCGTTTAGGTGGAGCCGACATCGCTCGAACAGAAATTCAGCGTCAGGGTAGTGTTCCTTTGCATACGCTGCGAGAAGATATAGACTACGGTACATCCGAAGCCAGAACCGTTTACGGAATTATTGGCGTCAAGTGCTGGGTCTTCAAAAAGGAAGAACAATAAATTCATTATTTGAGTCATGCCAGCGCTAACTCCATCACGTACTAAATACCGCAAGTCGATGAAAGGCCGCGTTCGCGGCAATGCTAGTCGCGGCAACACGATTGCCTTCGGAGACTACGCAATCCAGACGCTCGAACGCGGGTATTTCAAAGGTAACCAGATCGAAGCGGCTCGTGTAGCGATTACGCGTCACATGAAGCGTAAAGGAAAATTGTGGATACGCGTTTTTCCTCACAAGCCGATCACGAAAAAGCCATTGGAAACGCGTATGGGTAAGGGCAAGGGCCCCGTCGACCATTACGTCGCCGTGATTAAGCCAGGGCATATCCTTTTCGAGTTGGCCGGGGTACCCTTGTCGGTTGCGAAGGAAGCGATGCGCTTAGCGGACCGTAAGATGCCCTTCAAAACCAGATTTATCGTTCGCGAAAATATCGACTAATCGTCGCTGGAGACCAGATACATGAAAAACAAGGATATCAGAGAGCTTTCGGTTCCCGAATTGGAGAAGACGATTCGCGATACGCGCGATCAGCTTCTTGAATTGAAGCTGCGCAAGCAAACCGGGCAGGTCGAGAACACAGCGGAACTTACACAGCGCCGGCGAGATATCGCTCGTATGGAAACGATTAGAAACGAGAAGGTCATGGCTGAAAAGGCCTCGGCCTGAAGATAGAATTTCGTTATGGAAACTATTCGCAATAGCAGAAAAGAACTTACTGGGATCGTCACTTCCATTTCGGGAGATAAGTCCATAAAGGTAACTTATGGATACAAGAGACCGCACTCCAGGTACCGTAAGGTGATCAATCGGAAGACGGTTGTTCACGTTCACGATGAAGAGAACAATGCTCGATTGGGGGATCGCGTGGCGATCATGGAGACCCGGCCGATTAGCAGCATGAAGCGGTGGCGCCTGGTCCAGGTTATCGACAGAGCTCCTGTGTATGGAGAAACTGTGGATGCCGAGGTGGAGGCAGCCGAAGCCGCCAAGGCTGGAACAGAAGAAGAATAAGGAAATAGGAAAATGATTCAGCTTAGGTCAGAACTTCAAATTGCGGACAATACGGGCGCCAAGCGGGCCCATATGATTCGCCGTCTGGGTCAGCGCAAAAAGACCGCTGACATCGGTGATGTAATCGTGGTTAACATCAAGGAAAGCAGCGTTGATGCCTCAGTGAAAAAGGGCTCAGTGGTCAAAGCCGTTGTTGTACGAACGAAAGCTCCAATTCGCCGTCGGGATGGCAGCTACTTGCGTTTCGACAGCAACGCGATCGTGCTTCTCGATAATAACGGAAATCCAAGCGGAACGCGTATTTTTGGACCCGTCGCTCGTGAACTGCGTACCAAGCAGTTCATGAAAATCGTATCACTAGCTCCAGAGGTACTATAACTATGGCCAAGACGCATGTAAAACAGGGTGACGAAGTCGTCGTGCTCACCGGTAAAGAAAAGGGTAAGCGTGGCAAGATTCTCGAACTGCGGCCGTCTAAAAACCGGGCGGTTGTTGAGGGCTTGATGATGATCAAGCGTCACTTGAAGAAGTCGGAAGAGAATCCAGAGGGGCAGATTGCCGAACGAGAAGGTTCGATACACATTTCAAATCTAATGCTGGCGAGCAAGTTTGATGAACGTCAGTCCAGGAAAAATTAATACAAACGAGCACTGAAACCGTTCTGGGTCGGAAATCCGGAAAATATGCCATGAGCTCACAGAATATAGTAAAACAGCATTACGAAACCAAGGTTGTGGACGCATTGAAAAAGTCTCGCGGCTACACGAACCAGTACCAGATTCCCAAGATCGAAAAAGTCGTTTTGAATATGGGCATTAGTGCCGCCCTCGACAAGGCGGCCCTAGGGGAATCGTTCAAGAACCTGGGTCTGATTACGGGTCAGCAGCCGATCAAAACGCTGGCTAAAAAGAGCATAGCGAATTTTAAGCTCAGAGAAGGCATGCCCATTGGCTGCAAAGTTACGTTGCGAGGCGAGCGCATGTGGGACTTCCTTTTTCGTCTGATTGCAGTGGCGCTTCCATCCATTCGCGACTTTAGAGGGATTCCCCAGAAGCTTGATGGCCAAGGCAACTATTCGCTGGGAATTACCGATATCACGATTTTCCCTGAAATTTCAGTTGAATCGCTCAAGCGCCAAGCGGGTCTTGAGTTGACGATCGTAACGTC
The DNA here is from genome assembly GCA_964521705.1 of uncultured Opitutaceae bacterium. Classification (GTDB taxonomy): domain Bacteria; phylum Verrucomicrobiota; class Verrucomicrobiia; order Opitutales; family Opitutaceae; genus Pelagisphaera. Next base: position 8,859 of record CAZFUD010000007.1, read on the forward strand.
GGCCCAGAGCGATGCGGAAGGCTACGAACTGCTAGATCTTATGGGTATGCCTTTCCGTAAGCGAGAGGGCCAAAGCGAATCTGCTGAGGAGGAATCCGCGGCGTAACACTTTATAGAATATGGCCAAGAAATCATCCATTGCCAGAAACGAGAAACGGCGCCGTCTAGTTGAGCGTTACGGAAAAAAACGCGCTGAGTTGAAAGCGATTCTAGCGAATCCGGACACGACGGACGAAGAATTTTACGAAGCCCAGCGCAAGCTTTGCAAGTTGCCGAGAAACTCATCCAAGATCCGCATTCGCAATCGTTGTAACGTTACGGGACGCCCTCGGGCTTACAATCGACGCTATGGTCTCTCTAGATTGACATTTAGAGAATTGGCTTTGGAAGGCAAGATACCGGGAGTAACGAAGTCTTCGTGGTAGCAAATTCGAGTCTATTCACTCCCAAGCAATTTTACACTAAATACATAGAATCAATCATCACGGGCTGAAAGTTTGGATATCGTTCAGCTAGCAAAACAGAAAAACATATGCACACAGATCCAATAAGCGATTTTCTAACGCGTGTTCGCAATGCGAGCAGGGCGGGCAAAGATCAATGCGTTTCTCCGCACTCGAAAATGAAGGCAGAGATTGCCCGCATTCTGAAAGAGGAGGGATTCATTCAGGATGTTTCCGCCGATAAGGATGCGAACGGCCACAAGACGCTTGTCGTAACCCTGAAGTATGTCGATGGTGAGCCTTCATTGAGTGGGTTGGAGCGAGTTAGCCGACCTGGATTGCGGCTTTATTCGAAAAGCATGGATATACCTAGAGTCCTGAATGGATTGGGTATCTGTATTCTGACAACGCCCAAAGGCTTGATGAAAGACCGTGATGCTCGCCGTCAAAAGTTGGGCGGAGAAATGGTCTGTAACGTTTGGTAAGAAGGGATTGGACGAATGAGTAGAGTAGGAAAAGTGCCAATCGCGGTACCCGAGAAAGTCACTGTCGACATCGATGGGGCCACCGTAAAAGTTAAAGGCCCGAAAGGGGAACTCGAGAAGACGTTCACCAATGATGTCGCTATCGAGTTGGATGACGGCGAAGTGAAAGTTTCGCCAGCGAACAAAAGTCGTTTCGCCAATGCTATGTACGGAACCGTCCGTTCCATTATCAATGGCATGGTGCAGGGAGTTTTAGAAGGATTCTCCAAGGATATCGAAATCAGCGGAGTTGGCTACAATGCTACCTTGAAGGGGAAAGTTCTTAATCTGAAGTTGGGCTTTTCGCACGATATCAACTACGACATTCCCGATGGAATATTGATCACTGTTGGAGACGGTGGCACGAAGCTGAAGATCGAGGGTATTGATAAGCAGCTCGTGGGACAAGCGGCAGCGTCAATACGGCACTATCATCCAATTGAGCCTTACAAGGGCAAAGGCGTTCACATAGTCGGACAGCACGAAATTCGTAAGGAAGGCAAAACCGTAGCCTAGATCGAGCCCCGACGGTAATATAAACGTTAAGACGAGAGAAATTTAGAAATGAAAATCCAGAAGAAGAACGATCTCAGGCAAAAGAGACGTTGGCGTATCCGAAAGAAAGTTACGGGTACAGCCGAGCGTCCTAGACTGAGCGTGCATTTCAGCAACAAGCACATCTATGCCCAAGCGATAGACGATGGCGAGGGCAAGACGCTCGTGTTCGTTTCGACTATGGGTAAAGAACTGAGGGAGCAAAATCTTAAAGCCAACGTGGATGGCGCTTCCGCTCTGGGAAAGTCCTTTGGCGAAAAAGCCAAGGATGCCGGTATTAAAAAAGTGGTTTTCGACCGTAATGGCCGCAAGTACCACGGTTGCGTAAAAACATTTGCAGATGCCGCCCGAGAGGCTGGCTTAGAATTCTAATCGCCCTATGAGCACAGAAACAAAACAAACTTCATCAGCGAACCAAGGTAGAAGACAGAGACCCGGCGGTAGAGGTCGAAATCGCCGCGAAGAGGAAGCTGCAGATGACGGAATTTACGAAAAAGTCGTATTCATTAACCGTTGCGCCAAGGTCGTAAAAGGCGGTCGCCGTTTCAGCTTTTCTGCTCTAGTTGTAGCGGGAGACCGTGAGGGCAATGTAGGAGTTGGATACGGAAAGGCGAACGAGGTACCGGAATCGATCCGCAAGGGCAGCGAACAAGCCCGGAAACGGCAAGAGCCAATAAAGCTCAAAGGAGATACCATCCCTCACGAGGTGATTGGCGAGGCTGATGGGGGCAAGGTTCTCTTGCGCCCGGCTACGACTGGGACTGGTATTATTGCTGGTGGAGGCGTTCGGGCTGTCTTAGAAGCGGCTGGTGTCCAAAATGTTTTAACAAAGTCGCTAGGCTCGAACAATGCGAACGCTGTCGTGTACGCGACCCTAGATGGTCTTCGGAAATTGAAAACTTATGAGGATTACAAGCGCTTGCGCTCTTAATCGATCGATCTTCAAGAGAACTCTGTACTATGAGACTACACAATCTTTCTAATGTAAAAGGCGCTGTCCATCGTCGCAAACGAGTAGGTTGCGGTGAAGGAGGAGGCCACGGTAAAACCTCGGGTCGCGGTGGTAAAGGTCAGACAGCTCGTTCTGGCGGAGGTATCCGTATCGGATTTGAGGGCGGTCAGATGCCCATTTTCCGAAAATTGCCCATACGCGGTTTTAACAACAAGAACTTCAAGACCTTCTATGAAACCGTGAATGTCGGTGAGCTGAGTAAGCTCGACAGTTCAGTTAAGGAAGTGAACCGCGAAGTTCTGGTTGCAGCTGGATTGGTAAGATCGAACGCGAACCCGCTCAAGATTTTGGGGGAGGGCGAATTGAGCGCCGCCTTGGAAATCAGGGCTGATAAGTTTAGTGCGTCGGCCAAAGAGAAGATCGAAAAAGCCGGAGGCAAGGCGATTGACGGCGGCGCTCCGGTAGAAGAATCGAGCGAGTAAACCTTTCACGATAGCGAAAACACTCCGGCATGTTCTCCGCATTTACCAACTGTCTTAAGATCCCCGAATTGCGTCAGCGAATTTTCCTGACGCTCTCATTGCTATTCATTGCGAGAATCGGGGCGAACATTCCATTGCCGGGGCTCGACACGCAGCCTTTGCAGGCGTTTTTTGCGGATCAAACTGCCCAGGGCGGGGGAAGTCTCCTTGGACTATACAACATGTTCACGGGCGGGGCTCTGCTCAAAGGGGCGGTCTTTGCTCTAGGAATCATGCCCTACATCTCCGCCTCGATTATTTTCCAATTGATGGGAGCTGTTTTCCCAGCGCTTGCCAGGTTGCAGCGCGAAGGCGAAGCGGGCAGACAAAAGCTTACTCAGTACACGCGATATGCGACAGTGGTGATTTCTGCGGTGCAAGCGGTGCTCTTGATTTTGGCTTTGGAAAATCCAGGTAGGCTGTTTCCCGGTTATTCGCTAGCCGAATACGGTGAGATTGTAATTGTCGGTAAAACATGGTTTCTAATCACGTCTACTGTCTTTTTGACGGCAGGAACGGTTTTGCTCATGTGGCTTGGAGAGCAAATCACCAAGTCCGGAATCGGAAACGGAATTTCTCTTTTGATTACCGTCGGCATTCTCGCTGATTTGCCTGGAGCTGTGCAGGCGACTTATGGACTGTTTTTCGGTCCAGTTGGCGCCGGTGAGAATTTGAAATTCGTACATGCGGTTGGCATGATCGCATTGGGAGTTGGCGTTACGGCGGGACTGGTAGCGGTTATTCAGGCGGTGCGGAAGATTCCTGTCCAATATGCCAAGCGAGTTGTCGGTCGAAAAGTATACGGTGGCCAAAGCTCTTTCATGCCCCTGAAAGTAAACTATTCAGGGGTTATGCCGGTGATTTTCGCTTCGGCTATTCTCGCCTTTCCGCAGCAACTTATATCCCAACTGGGCGCTTGGCTCGACCAGCAGTGGTTGATCGATGTATCCAATTACTTCGTCCACGGTACGCTAACGTACTACATCGTCTTCGGATTGATGATCCTTTTCTTCTCCTACTTCTGGGTATCTGTCATGTTTCGACCCATTCAGATCGCCGATGATTTGAAGAAGTATGGAGGTTATGTGCCTGGGGTTCGTCCTGGATCGCCCACTGCCAAGTTCCTGGACTTCATCATGACGCGATTGACCTTGGCCGGATCGATCTTCCTCACGGTCATAGCGGTATTCCCTGATATCCTGCTTTTCCAGGCCAACATTCCAATGCGGGTCGCTATCTTTTTCGGGGGCACAGGGATGCTCATTACAGTTGGTGTGATGCTGGATACCATGCGTCAGATAGAGACCCACTTGCTTCAGCGTCATTACGACGGATTCCTCAAGAAGGGGAGAATCAAGAGCCGTGGGAATGCGAAAAGCCTCGACACCGGTTTGGCAGGAGCGACGGATATGAGCAATGTGGGCCAGCTCTACATCTGGTTGCTCGTGATATTCTCCATCGGAATCATCGCTTGGGTACTGCAATTATCTCAAAATTAATTCTTTACTTTATGCTTACGAAAGTTCATCACCTCACTCTTTTTTCTTCCCTCGCTCCACTGGGGAATTTCGGCCGTGCTTGGATGATGTCTTCCTCGTTGGCAGAGAGCCTTTTGAAGACCAATAAACTTTCTAATAATCAACAACTTGCGAAACTACCATGCCACGTATTTTAGGCGTAGATATTCCGAACAACAAGAAACTCGCTTACTCGCTGCGGTACATATACGGTATCGGACCCAAGCGGGCTGATCTGGTTTTACAAGAAACCGGCATTGATCCGGATATGCGAGCGAAGGATCTCAACGAAGAGCAGATCAACGCCATTATGGCCAAGATCAATGAGCTCAATTACCTTGTTGAAGGCGACTTGCGGCGGGATTTGGCGGCGAATATGAAGCGTCTCCAGGCGATCAATTGCTACCGTGGATTGCGTCACCGTCGCGGTCTTCCCGTCAGAGGACAGCGGACCAAAACCAATGCTCGGACGCGCAAGGGGAAATCCGCGAGTGTAGGTGGAATAAGAAAGTAGTAATAGATTAAGAGAATTTCGTTATGGCTGAAGAAAAGGTCGAACCAGAAGAAGAGGTAGAAGAGAAGCCCGCAGTAGCGTCGGAGCCTGAAGCTCCAGCGGCTACTAAAGAAGAGATTCCCGAAGGAAATGAGGCGGAAGTGGCTGAAGGCGATCCGGAAGAAGAGGAAGAGTTGGCTCCAGGCGGTGTCAAGAAGCAGCCGACTGCCAAGGATCTACTAAAAGAAGAGATCGGCGAGATGAAGATCCGCAAAGCTAAAGGGAGCAAGAATATCTCCACTGGCATTGCCAAGGTGAGCGCGACATTCAACAATACGATAGTCACGATTACCGATACCAAAGGAAACACCATTTCTTGGTCGAGCGCGGGAAAGATGAATTTTCGCGGTTCCCGCAAATCTACTGCCTACGCTTCCCAAGTCGTCACTCAAAATGCGGCGAAAGCAGCGATGGCCCATGGTTTGAAAGAAGTTATTATCCATGTGAACGGACCGGGGATGGGCCGAGATTCCGCTATCAGAGCATTTCAATCGCTTGGATTGGAGATTCTTTCCATCGTGGACACCACGCCTATTCCCCACAATGGATGTCGGCCACCAAAAAGGCGCCGGGTTTAGGACCATTCGCCAATTGAACGGAAACAAATATCATTACTTGTAAAAAAGATGGCTCGCTACACAGGACCAACCGTAAAAATTAGCAGAAGATTTGGTCAGCCGATTTTCGGAAATCACAAATCGTTGGAAAAACGAGGCTATCCGCCAGGACAGCACGGACCTCGACTTCGTCGCAAGCAATCGGAGTACTCGATCGGCTTGGGCGAAAAGCAAAAGTTGCGTTTCATGTACGGATTGATGGAGAAGCAATTCCGCCGTACTTTTGATCGAGCTAAGAACCAAAGAGGTGTTACAGGCACTATTTTTCTTCAGCTCTTGGAAACGCGCTTGGATAGTATTGTTTATCTACTTGGGTTTACGAAAACGAGGCAGGCTGCCCGCCAATTCGTAAATCATGGCCATGTAAGAGTTAATGGCCAGAAAGTGGACATACCGAGTTTTCAAGTTAGTCCTGGCGACGAAGTAGAAGTGCGAAATAGCACGTCTTCTCGTCAGCTGGCCACCAGCAACATGGAAGCGACACGATTGCGGAATGTTCCGGATTGGATGACCCGTAATGACGAGGCCTTTAGAGGCACGGTTAATCGCCTGCCAGATCGCGAGGAAATGGATCCCGCGATCAACGAACAGCTAATCGTCGAATTCTACAGCCGCTTCTAGTCGGTAATATTAAACCTGCATTTATAGACTTTCAATTTCGCTCTGCTGAATCCTGACCAAATCGCGCTATGCCAAAACGTATCGGAAAGTTCGAACTCCCAAATCGTCTCGTAAAAGTCGAGGAAGGTTCCTCGACAACCTACGCCAAATTTATTGCTGAGCCATTCGAAGCTGGCTACGGCCACACAATTGGCAATTCGCTCCGTCGAGTTTTGCTAAGCTCGATCGAAGGAGCGGGTATTTCGTCAGTCAAAATCGATGGCGTTAGCCACGAGTTTCAAAGCGTTGAAGGAATCGTCGAAGACGTTACCGACATCGTGCTGAATCTGAAGAAGGTCCTCTTGATTTGCCACAATCGGGAGGGGACTAAGCTGATGATCAACGTCAATCGCTCAGGCCCGATTACGGCGGCGGATATTGAGGCGGATCAAAACGTGGAAATCGTTAATCCCGATCAAGTGATTTGCACTTTGGATAGGGAAATGCAGTTTACTGCCGAGCTCGAAATCAAGGTAGGGCGAGGCTACTGCCCAGGCGAAGACAATAAGGACGAAGATCAGCCAATTGGGGTAATTCCAATCGACTCTCTGTTTAGTCCCGTAAGTCTCGTTAAGTATTCGGTTGAAGCGACCCGTGTAGGGCAGATTACCGATTATGATAAGCTGCTATTGGAGATCTGGACGGATGGTCGGATCACGCCAGACGATGCTCTCAAGCAATCGAGCGCGATTCTCAAGCACCACCTCGATGTATTCGACAACGTTTCCGACGAGAACTACGAGTTCGAAGACGAGGGAGCGGAAGTGAGCGAAGAGCAAAACAAGCTTCGCAAGCTGCTGAACATGAGCGTCAACGAAATCGAGCTGTCAGTCCGGGCGGCCAATTGCTTGAACAACGCTAATATCACCACGGTTGGCGAATTGGCGATGAAGAGCGAGCAGGAGATGCTCAAGTACCGTAATTTCGGGAAGAAGTCGTTAAATGAGATCAAGGACAAGCTCGAATCTTTGGGCCTCTCCCTGGGAATGAAGTTCGATGAGCGTCTCCTAGACCTGAAGACAGAGCGATAATATTATAACAGTATTTGTATTAGGAATTTTGAGCCATGCGTCATCGCAAGCATAGCAACCAGTTGGGCGTAAAGAAAGAGCACCGTGAGGCGCTTTTAGCCAATCTATCTACAGCTCTTCTTACGCATGGGCGTATCAAGACGACATTGAAGAAGGCCAAAGCGCTTCGCCCTTTCGTGGAAAAGGTCATTACCTTGGCCAAGAACGGAAGCCTTCACAGCCGTCGAATTGCTATTTCCCGCGTGCGCGACACGGATGCTGTGCATGGCTTGTTTGACGACAAAGTTGAGCAGTTTAGTGACCGCGAAGGTGGCTATACCCGTATCTACAAACTCGGTACGCGTAGAGGTGATGCAGCGAAAATGGCTTTGATCGAATTGATTGACGCTGACGACGAAGGTTACGAGAAAAAGCGTAAGCCGAAATCCAAGGCGAAATCGGAGGCCAAGGAGGAAATCGTTCCCGTAGAAGCTGAAGAATCCGAGGCCGCGGCGGAAGCCGAGACGACAGAGGAAGTTGAAGCCGATGAGAAGGCCGAATCTACTGAGGAAGTTGAAGCGTCCGAAGAATCGGAAGAGGAAATCGAGGAAGTCGAGGAAACGGAAAAGACACCGGTTGAAGACGAGGCTCCCGTCGCTGAGGAGCAAGACAGCCAAGCGGATGCCGAGGAGTCGGATGAGGAGGAAAAGAAGGGCTAGGGTTTTATTTGGTCGAAACTTGAATCTCAAGGCCGATGCGTTCCATCACTAGGAGCGCATTTTTCATTTCCGGATACCGATGCAAGCGTTTACTTGGTTCTTGATTCTCTATACGGGCTCCGCCCTTGCTGGTGTGAGCGTGCTTTGGTACTTCTATGATAGAAGCGACAAGCGTTCCTTCGAGGCGAATAGAAGACAGAAGATTTTCCACTGTGTACGCTGCGGTCATCTGTACTCCGTAAAAAAAGGAGACGTTTCGAATGGCGAGCAGTGCCCAGAATGCGATTACAAGAATTTCGAGCTATCATTTTAACTTCCCCCAGATGTCCGGCCAGACTGGAAACCAAACGATACGTTTAGCGATTTCGCCCTATAAGTGAGTGACAGGCATTGCTTTGAAATGGTTTAATAGGGGTTCAGATATATGAAACATCAAACAATAGCGGTGCTGGATTTTGGTTCCCAGTACACGCAGGTGATCGCCCGCCGTATTCGCGAGTGCTCGGTCTACTCGAAAATCTATCCGTTCAAGACGAGCGCCAAGGAGCTGAAGGAAGACAATGTGGTTGGGATCATACTTTCTGGAGGTCCCGAGAGCGTCTTGTCCAAGGGATCTCCAAGGCCAGACAAACGGATATTCGACTTAGGAATCCCCGTTTTGGGAATTTGCTACGGCGTTCAGCTAATTGCCCATCTTTTAGGCGGTAAAGTAGAGAAGAGCAGCCATAGGGAGTATGGGCATGGGATCCTTAAAATCAGGAGAAAAGGTAGTCTTTTCAAGGGGCTCCCAAATAAATTGAGGGTCTGGAATTCTCATGGAGACCGCTTGTCGAAGCTTCCCAAGGGCTTCAGCGCTGTCGCGTCCACGGAAAATTCTGGATTTGCCGGTATAGCCGACGAGCGGCGACACATTTTCGGCATACAGTTCCACCCCGAAGTGGATCACACTGAGGGTGGTTTGAATATCCTGGAAAATTATTTGGGAAAGATTTGCGGCTGCAAAGGCGATTGGTCCATGGCTTCTCTAGCGGAAGAATCGATTGCCTCGATCAAAGAGACGGTTGGGTCTGACCGAGTCTTGTTAGGCTTAAGTGGAGGTGTTGACTCCTCAGTGGCCGCAGCCCTGATCCACAAAGCGATCGGCCGCCAGTTGACCTGCGTATTTGTCGACAATGGATTGCTGCGCTTGAATGAGCGAGAGCTGGTCGTGGATCTTTATAGGCGCCATTTCAAAATGGACGTGCGCGTGGCCCGAGCAGGAGGAAAATTCTTAAAGCGACTGAAAGGCGTTTCCGACCCAGAACGTAAACGCAAGATTATCGGCAACACATTCGTAGAGGTTTTCCAAGAGTCTCTTAAGAAGATTGGGCATGCGAAGTTCCTTGCCCAAGGCACCCTTTACCCGGACGTGATCGAAAGCGTCTCCATAGATGGCAATCCGGCTGCTACCATAAAGAGCCATCACAATGTGGGTGGTCTACCGAAGAAGATGAAGTTCAAGCTTCTGGAGCCCTTGAGACAGTTATTCAAAGACGAGGTTAGAGCTCTTGGAGCGGAACTTGGCTTGCCTAAAGAAGTCGTATGGAGACAACCATTTCCCGGACCTGGCTTAGGCGTTCGGGTCATGGGAAGCGTTACCAAATCAAAACTGGATATCTTGAGGAAAGCCGACGCCATTTTGCACGACGAGATGATGCAGTCCGATCTCTACTATAAGGTCTGGCAGTCGTTCTGCGTATTTCTACCTGTCCGAACCGTAGGTGTTATGGGGGATGAACGTACGTACGAAAATGTTGTCGCCGTCCGCATTGTGGAAAGCAAGGACGCGATGACAGCGGATTGGGTTCGAGTTCCCTACGAGATATTACAGCGAGTCTCAAATAGAATTATTAATGAAGTCAGCGGGATTAACCGTGTTGTTTACGATATCAGTTCCAAACCGCCCGGCACAATCGAATGGGAGTAGACCTCAATTCTAAAACGCCAATATCAATGAATATCCAGATTCGTACCCTTATTTTAATTACGATTACGACTGTGTTCGCCGCGATGGCTCGGTCAGCAGAATCTGATGAGGAGATCATCCAGTCGACCATCGAGCTAGCTAGATCCTATATAGGCCCCGATGACAAGTTGGATGCTATTAACAGCGTTCACTACAAAGGATCGCTGCTGTATAGTTCCGGGGATCTTGGCACGATTGAGATGGTTTATCAAAAACCGATGCGGCATCGCATGGTCGCCGTGATAGGCGGGAGGCGAGAGGTTTCCGTACTGGATGGTTCGGAGGGCTGGACGACTTTCGAGCGGGTAGTCGATTCCGTGCCGTTGAGTATGGAAATATTCGATCCGATCAGAATTCTGATCATGCAGGCTAGTGTTCGCGAAGCGTTCAACTTTTTCCGTAAGCCGGATACCCGGAATGGGGAAATATTCTACGGAGGCAAAGAGACCGTTAATGGCCGGGAGTGTAATGTGCTTAACTATCATCACGGTGACGGGATCGCTTATCAGCGCTATATAGACGTGGAGTCTGGGCAGGTCCACAAGACACTGGATAGCAAAGGAGTCGAGTATCTGGAAGAGGGCGAACTCATCGTTGATGGCCTCCGATTCCCCAAGAAATTGGTGAGCACCTTCTCCACCGCGATTGGCGACCAGTCTATGGAATTCGCTTACTCATCGATTACGCTGAATGAGAAATTGCCGGATTCCCGTTTTGTGATGCCTCTTCCTTAGGGGAGCGAACTCCCGTTTGGCGCGAAAAATTATTAACTTTGCCAAGTTGCTTGGCTTGGCCATTAGTGGCGGCATGTTAGAAGTAGCATACAGTTCCCGCCGGTTCCGAGAAACCTTGGAGCGATTTTGCGAGGCAGCAAACGCATCTTCGGCCATAGTTGAGTCGGTATCGAAGATCCTGGCGGATGTACGTTCGAAAGGCGATCGCGGTATTGCGGCTACCTTGCGTCGTATAGATGGTATCCGTCTGAAACCTTCTCAGTTTTCTATCACGGGTGAGGCGATTGAAGCCGCAAAAAGGCGGCTGCCGAGAGATGAACTTAAGGCTATCAGAGAATCTGTAGCTTCGGTGACCGAGTTTCATCAGAATGCTTTACCTAAGCCATGGAAGTCTAGAAACGCTCATGGAGCGACGATTGGCGAACAGTTTTACCCGATCGATCGAGTCGGCCTTTATATCCCTACTAATTTAGCCTCCACAGTTGTGATGACCGGAGCCTTAGCCAAGCTCGCTAAAGTTCCTGAAATCGTGGCATTCACGCCTTCCGACGAGAATGGCGAGGTCGCCGATGCGGTAATGGCTGCGATGAGCTTGTGCGGCATCACGGAGGCCTATCGGGTAGGTGGAGTGGCGGCGATTGGGGCGATGGCTTACGGCACAGAATCGGTTCCCGCCGTATCGAAAATTTTTGGACCTGGAAATGCGTTTACGGTCGAGGCGAAAAGACAGGTTTTCGGAACGGTTGGAGTAGATTTGCTACCTGGCCCTAGCGAGGTGTTGGTCGTTGCGGACCACACAGCGAATCCAAAGTTTGTGGCCGCGGACCTTCTCGCCCAGGCAGAACATGGTTCCGGAAGGGAGAAGATTTATTTGGTCAGTTTGAGTAAGGAAATCGCCAAGGGGATAAGAAAGGAAATGCGCGAACAAATAAAGTCGCTCTCTAGAAAAGCTGTAATCCGGGAGACCTTGAAGCAGGGGTTCCTCTCCGTGATCGTGGCTAGCTACGAGGAAGCGGCTGAGGTGGCTAACTACGTGGCCCCGGAGCATTTAGAGCTGGAGATAGCTAGCTCAGAATTGAATCGTATGGCCAAATCTATCAAGTCTGCAGGCGCGATAATGCAGGGAGAGTGGTCAGCTACGGCCTTGGGTGATTTTGTTGCTGGCCCGAGCCATGAATTGCCAACCGGAAGAGCGGGTCGTTATTTTAGCGGTCTGCAGGTCAGGGATTTCTTCCGTCGATCGAGTGTTATTAGGTACTCTAAGGCGTCTCTGCGAAAAGCAGCCCCGGCGGCTTTGGCTTTTTCTAAAATGGAGCAATTGGACGGTCATGGGCGCTCCGTTTCCGTCCGATTGGAAGACGAATGAAATCAAAGGAAACAGTTGCCGGATTGGCGTTAGAGAACATCCAGTCGCTATCCGCATATAAGCCCGGGTTTCAACCAGATGGCAGCGATTGGATAAAGCTGAATACTAACGAAAGTCCATATCCTCCGAGTCCACTGGTTTTTCAAGCGATCCAGGAGGCCGCAGATGAGGGTTTGAGGCTTTATCCGGACCCTATCAGCGGGGCTTTGAGGGCCGCTATTGGGGAATTACATGGACTGGATGCGGAAAACGTAATCGTGGGAAACGGGTCTGACGATGTGCTCAATATTCTCGTCAGAGCGTTCTCCCGAAGCGATCGAGCAACGACGCTGATTAATCCTAGCTATTCATTGTACCCAGTACTATGTGGGATACAGGACTCGACCGTTATTGAGCTGCAATTCGATCGTTCCATGGAGGTCCCTTTGGAATCGATTTCCAAAATTGATGCCCAAATTCTATTCTTCACTTCTCCAAATGCTCCTACGGGAGTGGGTTTTGGGAATGAAATCATTCGCCGTCTAGCTACTTCATTTGGGGGGATTGTCGTGATTGACGAAGCTTATGCCGATTTCGCGAAAGAGAATGCTGTCGAGCTCTTGTCGGAATTCCCGAATATCGTAATAACCAGAACGCTTTCGAAATCCTATGGGCTGGCAGGATTGCGAGTTGGATACGCTTTGGCTGAAAGGAGTATCATAAACATACTGGATCGTGTTCGTGATAGCTACAACATCAATCGTCTCACCCAAGCAGGAGCATTGGCGGCAATAAGGGATCAGCGTTATTTGCAAGCGATCGTTGGGAAAATCACGCGAATCCGCGACTTTTACCTACAGGAATTCAAAGCCCTCGATTGGTTTGTCTATGAATCTCAGGCGAATTTCCTGTTCGTCGAACCGGTAGGTCGAAATGGTGAAAAGGGGCCAAAAGTTGCGAAAGCCCTCTTCGAATACCTTAAAGAAAATCGCATACTCGTTCGCTATTTCCCCGGTCACGCCTTGACGGGGAGTTTTTTGAGAATCAGTGTTGGGGACGAAGATCAAATGCTCAAATTGAGCGAAACCATAGAACAATGGCAAAAAACAGGATAGCGACGCTCAAACGCGATACGAAGGAGACTCAAATTGAAGCTTCTTTGAATGTCGACGGAGTTGGTGATGGAAAAATAGATACAGGAGTACCGTTTTTCGATCACATGTTAACTCTGTTCTCCGTTCACGGACTGTTTGATATCGATGTCTCCGCGAAAGGCGATGTCGACGTGGATTATCATCACACAGTAGAGGATGTGGGAATCGTATTGGGCCAGCTGTTCAAAGATGCTTTGGGCGATAAAAAAGGCATTCGCCGATATGGTTTTTTCATTCTTCCGATGGATGAATGTTTAGGCCGCGTGGCGGTCGACTTGGGCAACAGGCCTTACCTAGATTACCGCGTCTCGAGCCCTACCTCCTATGTCAGAGACTTCAATATCGTTCTAGTTAAAGAGTTTTGTCGCGCATTCACGAATACGTTAGGGGCCAATTTGCACATTGAGTTGGAATATGGCGAAGAGCCGCATCATATTGCCGAGTGCATCTTTAAGTGCCTAGCCCGTGCGCTTGATTCGGCGACTTCGATCGATGAAAGGCTGGAGGGGCGGCTTCCTTCGACAAAAGGGTCTCTTTAGAATACACTCGACTTGGTGCCGATCGATATCGATCGAAACGCTGCCAACAAGAGAGCGCCTACCATTGGAAGACCTGTAATGAATGTCAGTATCGCGGTTATCAATTATGGAATGGGCAATCTTAGGAGCGTAGAAAATGCGCTTTTGAAGATTGGGGCCAATCCGGTACTAGTGGAATCTCCAGCGGAAGTGGGCGATGTTGATGGTTTACTTCTTCCCGGGGTTGGGGCTCTGGAAGATTGTGTTGACGGTCTGCGGGCATCAAAGTTTGACGATTTCGTTCGCGGGTGGATTCGAGAGAACAGGCCGTTCATGGGCGTTTGCCTCGGCCTGCAAGCGTTGTTCGAGGTTTCTGAAGAAAGGGACGTGCGAGGCTTGGGTGTATTTCCGGGAAGCGTCGTTCGCTTCCTATCCAAGCCTAATTTCAAGATACCGCACATGGGGTGGAATACCGCGAATTTGGCCCAGCCCGACTCCCCATTCTGGGCCAATTTGGACCCATCTTCGGAGAGGTTCTATTTCGTGCATAGTTATTATGCGAAGCCCGAAGACCCTTCTCTGGTTTTAACAACTACCGAGTATGACCACGTTTTCACTAGCTCCATCGCTAAGGAAAACATCTTGGCCTGCCAGTTTCACCCGGAAAAAAGCCAAAAAAAGGGCCTTCAGATATACGCGAATTTTGCTTCCATATGCGATAAGCCGCTCTCAATGGGCGTGTAGCCGGGCTAATAGTTTGCCGAGCGCTTTCTCGGGCTTTACATTGAAGGCTTCAAAGACCTATCGTCATGGTTTGATCTCATCCCCTCCAAAACAAACACTCTTCGATAACGCCCGAACAAAATGAGCAAGCAAGCTATTCTAAAGCTAGACGAAAAGGAATTCGAATTCCCCGTTATAGAGGGAATTGAAGCAGAGAAGGCGGTCGATTTCAGAACACTTCGCTCGAGAACGGGCTATGTGTCTTATGACGAGGGTTATGGCAATACTGGTTCGTGCCAAAGTGAAATCACCTATGTCGATGGCGAGCAGGGAATTCTGAGGTATCGCGGCATTCCTATAGAGCAGCTAGCTGACTCCTCGGATTTCCTCGAATCGTCGTACATGATCTTGTATGGGGACCTGCCGACTCAAGCGGAGCTAGACCAATTTCACGCAAGAATCCACGACAATGCGGCCGTATCTCCCTTGATGAGCGACGCCTTGAAAGGCATGCCGAGCGATGCTCCCCCAATGGGTGTATTGGGTTGCTTGTTGAGCGCAATGAGCTGTTACAATTCCGAGCTCGCCACCAATGATCGGGCCCGCGACGTGGAGAATCTCGATCAAGCCGCGGCTGCAGCCATTTCCCAAACTGCTACTGCTGCTGCTTTGTCGTACCGCATCTCGAAGGGACTAGGCGGGAACCAGCCGGACCCCTCCCTTTCGTTTGCGGACAATTTCCTCCATTTGATGTTCTCTGAGGAAGGCAAGCCTTACGAGCCAGTAGCTGAGGTCAGCCGAGCCTTGGATCTCATGTTGCTTTTGCATACCGATCATGAACAGAATTGCAGCACATCTACGGTCAGGATGGTCGCCTCTGGGGGAGCCAACCTATTCGCATCTGTCGGGGCGGGCTCAAACGCCCTTTGGGGTCCAGCTCACGGCGGCGCCAACATGGCGGTCATAAAGATGCTGGAGGAGATTAGAGAGTCGGGTGACGATGGGTCCAATTTTATTGAGCAAGCCAAGAGCGGCAAGCGTTTGATGGGCTTTGGTCACCGCGTTTACAAAAGCTTCGATCCTCGAGCCAAAATCATAGGCAAGGCCTGTGACGATCTACTCAACAAACTGGGAATCAACGATCCCTGTTTGGATATCGCTAGAAATCTCGAGAAAGCGGCATTGGCCGATGATTATTTCATCGCTCGCAATCTTTACCCGAATGTCGACTTTTACAGTGGGATCGTGCTTCGCGCCTTAGGGATACCGGCAAACATGTTCACGGTCATGTTTGCCATTGGGCGCATGCCTGGTTGGGTGGCCAATTGGCGCGAGATCGCTTTGAATCCTAAGGGTAGGATCAATCGTCCTCGTCAGATCTATCAAGGCCCTGCAAAGCGCGACTACATTCCTATGGAAGACAGGAGCTAGCCCGACTAGGATGTGATCGGCGCTTATGTTTCGTCCGCTCTGAGAATTCAGTTAGTCGTTTCCGCTTTAACAACGATCGTGGTTGAAGGGGGGTCTTGCATCTACTGGGCTGTAAGTTGGTAATGGGGGAGTGAAGCAGCTATCAATTAGTTTGTTCTCTCTTTTAGTTGTCATGATCGGTGGAACGCCGTCCATATTTTCGGAAGCCTCCTCCTTTCATTTCTGCGCCTTGGGCGATATGCCTTACGAACTGCCGGACGATCTCGATCGATTCGAATACGTCATCCAAGCGATCAATGCTGAGTCGCCTGCCTTTACGGCCCATGTTGGTGACACAAAATCTGGAGGCTCACCCTGTTCCGACGAATCCATGGACAGAACGTGGGAAAGCTTCTCTAAGTTCGACCATCCATTGGTTTATACGCCCGGAGATAATGAGTGGACGGATTGCCATCGGGAAGCTGCGGGCGGCATGGACCCCTTAGAAAGATTGGATGCCTTGCGCGAAAAATTCTTCGCGGGCTCGTCGACTTTAGGCAGTGGCAGCTCGTTAGAGTTGATGGTCCAATCCGACGATCCAGAATGGGCTCGCTTTGTCGAGAATCGGCTTTGGATAGTAGACGAGGTCGTTTTTGGGACCCTTCATTTGGTGGGTAGCGGAAACAACAACCAAGAAGAGATCCCTGGGGCAGTGGCCGAATTTCGCGAGCGAGATGCTGCCAATGAGGAATGGCTCTCCAACATATTTGAGCTAGCGATGGCCCGTAAGGCTCCTGGACTTTGTTTGTTCGTACACGCCAATCCATTCGGCAATTCGGGCGAGGCTGGTTGGAAACCGGGGTTCATTCGCTTTTTGACACAGCTAAGAGAACTGGTGATCGCCTATGGTGAACCTGTGCTTCTTGTTCATGGCGATTCTCATGTGTTTCGGATGGACAAGCCATTGAAGCGGTTGGGATCCAATCGGGACAACATCGAGAAATTTACCCGTCTAGAAGTCTTTGGATCTAGAAATATGCATGCGGTTCGAGTCGATGTCTTCCCGGATTTCGCGCCGGTTTTTCGAATTAGTGAAATCCTCGTTGAAGAGAATTTCCGCTAATCGCGTCGGCCCTGGAGCCGTCATTTTTTGTGATGCTCGGCGTGAATTAGCTCTTCGAATTTGAGACCGGTCAATTTCATGATTCCCGCATAGAGTTTCCACATGGCAACAATGGATATCGCCATGCCTGGAATGACGATAACAATGTAGGATATCCAAGTCATTCGTCCCATTTGCTCGTTAAAAAGCTCCGTTCCGCCAGTACTCGTGACAATCGCTCTGGCGAGAATGAAATTCATTACGACACTGAACACCGATGATATGACGAAAAGCAGTGTAGCTAGATCGAAAAGCTTTTGGAAAGCGGTCTGCTCGTCACGCTCTGAAATGATCCCATCGATTCTGTCGACATCGATGACCTCTGGATTATAGAAAATCGTTTTGATAAGCGGCTTCTGGGTTTTTGAGCTAGCTACTACGAGAATACCGAAAATACCCGGCAAGCTCGCTTCCTTTACGGCCACCCAGATTCCATCGAGCTCTAATATGCCAATGACTCCAGTCAGCCCTACATTGGCGAATCCCAGTATGGAAAACAGATTGATGTTTCTTCTTTGAATGTAGTCATAGACTCCATACGATAGGGGCATAGAGACTGCTAGTATGAGAATTTGCGTAGGCGTGAGGGCGTCGGGGGCGCCGACCTTAGCTAGCACGTCATCCAGCTTGGAAAACGTGATGCTCGGGGCAGCGATATTGAAGATGATGTTGAGGAAAAGATTTTCCCGTTTTGCCTTGGTTTGTGTCATTCCGAATACTTTTGATTGTCTAGCCCGGGACTAGCGATCAGGGTTTCGAGTCTAAATCGCTCATACTGCTAGAAATCTGATTATCCATGTCTAACGCAAACATTCTCTTGGGCGTCAACATCGATCATGTCGCAACTCTTCGTCAGGCGAGATATCGAGATGCCGATGCTTCGTTGTATGAATTGGTCGAACCCGATCCGATTGCCCTGGCACTTGTAGCCGAAAGCGCTGGTGCTGATGGAATAACCGTGCACCCGAGGGAGGACCAGAGGCATATCCAGCGTTCTGATGTCGCCAATCTGAAAACGCGGATCAGCACGCGTTTGAATATGGAAATGGCGGCGACTGACGAAATGATCTCTTTCGCTTTGGAAATCGGTCCTGAATCGATTTGCATAGTTCCTGAGAATAGAGAGGAAGTAACCACAGAAGGCGGATTGGATGTTGCAGGGAACCGAGCCCGCGTAAAATCTATCGTAGATGCGGCAAGCAGGGCTGGCATTGCGTCAAGCCTCTTTATCGATCCGGACACGGACCAGATTGCCGCGGCTGCAAACATCGGCGCCAGTCACATCGAATTGCACACTGGAGCTTATGCTAACGCCTATTATACGGAAGGCAGATCTGCCGAGTTTGATCGCCTTGTTCGTGGAGCCGAAAAGGGAAATGAATACGGTCTAACCGTTAATGCAGGGCATGGGATCAACTACGTAAATATATTGGAGGTAAGAGAGATCCCTTATCTGAGAGAGTTGAATATTGGGCACAGCATTATAAGCCGCTCGGTGACATTTGGCATAGAAGAGGCGGTTCGAACGATGAAGAGCTTGATCACCGGGGCCTGATTCGATCTCCTAGGTTTCCATGACTCTTGATTTTGCCCTCCCTCCGGGCGGACCCCTCATCGGAATCGGTATCGATATCGTTGAGATAGCCCGCATTAAAGATCTGCGAGAACGCCAAGGGGAGCGATTTCTAGATCGCGTCTACACGGAAGCGGAATTGCAGTACTGTATGAAGATGAAGGCCCCCGACCAGCATTTGGCGGCCCGGTTCGCGGCGAAAGAAGCGGTCACGAAAGCGTTCACGGTGGGAATTGGGGAATATTTTGACTGGAAGTCAGTGGGAGTTGTCGCTGGGGATAGGCGTCAGCCGGAAGTAGAGTTGGACGAGAAGGGACAGCGCTTCATGGATCGGGCAGGAGGCGTTCGCATTCTGTTGAGCTTGTCCCATTCGGAATCAACGGCCACCGCTATCGCCGCAATCGTAGGTCAACCTCAATCAGAAGCAGAACAATGAATTCAGTTCCCGAATCATCGTTAGCTTTGAAGAATTCGCACCCGATCATGCGTTGCGAAGAGGCTGAGGCTTTCGAGTCGGAACTGCTCGACTCGGATGAGAAAGTATGGGCGGCCATGCAATCGGTAGGTAGGGCATTGGCTAGAGGGATTTTCGAAGAGTATCGATTTAGCAGATACGAGCCGAAAAATCTTAAGATACTGGGATTGATTGGAAAAGGTCACAACGGAGGGGATGCCCTTCTCGCTATTGCCAATCTGGCCCGGGAAGGCCGATTGAAATCGGTGGTCTTGGCATTGGCGGACTCCCGCAGCGCCTTGAAGGCGAACACGCTGCGGGCTTTGGAGATCCTCGAGGGGTGTTTGGATAGCGAAAATCTGCAGGTAGTCGACTGCCGGGATCTGTTGGAGAAATCCGATGAGTCAGACCTCGGTGAGGTGTTGGCGGATTGTAGCTACGATGTGTGCGTCGACGGGTTGCTTGGGATACAGTTTAAGCCGCCAATGCGATCGCCGGCGAAAGAAATGGTATCCGCCGTCAATGGATCCAAGCGTATTCGATTTCGGGTGGCTGTTGATATGCCTAGCGGATTTGGCGACCAGTCGGATACAGTTGTATTTCGAGCGGATGTCACTTTCGCCACAGGCGTTTTCAAGAAGCCGATCACAGGATTAGCAGGAAGCTTTTCAACGGGCTGTATACGCTATTTGGATATCGGTTTTTTTGATGAATTCAGAGAAAGCCCTATGCGGGTGATTGCGAGTTCGTTGCTGGATGGATTGAGGTTGAGACGGCACGCCAATGTGGAAAAGCGGACCTACGGCCATTTATTTATAATTGCCGGTTCTAGGAATATGCCGGGAGCCCTAATGATGAGCGTCAAGTCCGCTTTGCAAAGTGGAGCTGGATTGGTGACTGTCTGTGTGCCGGAAAGTCTGGCAGCTCATTTGGCCCCTCTGGCTCCAGAAGCGATGTGGTTGCCTTGGCCGGAAACGAGGTCAGGGGGGTTAGCCTCTAGAGGCTTGGATTTGTTTGACCGAATCCAGACCAAAGCGAGCGCTATTCTAGTGGGACCTGGTATGGGCGATGATGCGGATACGGTATCGCTCTTAATTGAACTTCTGAAACGCTGGTCTGGATCCACGGTGATTGATGCCGATGCTCTGCAAACGCGAGTAATGTATTGGATACAGGGGCCATGTATTATCACTCCCCACTTGGGTGAATTCAATAGAATAGCCCAATTGGGGAGCTCGGTTCGAGATATTGATGAGCAATTGAAAGCCTATGCGAGGTCCAATTCAGTTGTGGTTGCTCTGAAAGGATTGATGACGCGAATTTCCGATGGGAATCATGTGTTTCTGAATACGACTGGCAATTCGATTTTAGCGCGAGGGGGTTCTGGAGATTTGCTTGCCGGTATGACGGCGGCATTGCTAGCCCGATCGCCCCAGGATCCCCTCGGCGTTGCTTGCCGAGCGGTACATTGGCACGGAAGAGCTGCAGATGTCCTGGCGGCCAGGAAAGGGCAAGTAGCCGTTGAAACAACGGACGTACTGGATTGCTATTCGGATGCCTTGATCCCGATGTATTCCAGTTATGAATAGGAACGATGCTTACTGGGTCTTAAACGGACTCAAAGCAATCGGGCCGATTTCCCTGAACCGCTTGCTTGACGCTTTTGGACGGAATCCAGTGGCGGTCCTTTCGGCAGGAGAGCGCGCTTTGCGAGCGGTACATGGCATTTCAAAAAACGCCGTCGATTCAATCCTCCGTTGGAATCAGTATTTCGATCTCAAGAAGGAAAAGCGAATCGCCGCGAAGCATTCGGTTGAGTTTGTCGACAGAGAAAGTGATCGATACCCTGCTCCCCTTAAAGAGATCCATGATCCACCGATTGGGATCTATGCCCTGGGACGATATGGTTTTAGCTCTACGTGCGTGGCAATTGTGGGAAGTCGGCGGACGACAATGTATGGTCAATCCGTCGCTAGGGGAATCTCCCGGGAATTATCGCAGTCGGGCATATGCGTGGTCAGTGGATTGGCTAGGGGAATTGATACATATGCTCACAAGGGAGCGCTGGAGAGTGACAAGGGGCTCACGGTTGCGGTCATGGGTTGCGGAATCGATATTATTTATCCTCCCGAAAATATCGATCTGTATAGGGAGATTGGCGATCGTTGCGCGATATTGTCTGAATTCCCTTTTGGTCGCCGGGCTGACAAGCAGACGTTTCCTATGCGAAATCGTCTGGTTAGCGGTCTATCCAAAGCAGTGGTTGTGATAGAGTCCGATCTAAGGGGAGGGTCGATGATAACCGCTAAGTTTGCTGGAGAACAAGGAAGGCTGGTTTGCGCAGTACCGGGTCGGATCGATCAGAGGACGAGTAGGGGTTGCAACCAACTGATACGGGATGGAGCCCTATTGCTATCTAGCGTGGATGATCTGCTAAACGAACTGGCTTATGAGTGTCAATTGCCTCAGCTGGAAGGATTGGGCGGGCCAGAAAGAGGGGTGGATATAGAGACATTGAGCGCCGATGAATCGATTGTCCTAAAGTTGTTTTCGGGCGGGGAAGTCCTGGGTGCGGATCGGATTGGCAGGAAGATCGATCGTCCGGCCTCTGAGGTCTCGTCGGCGTTGATGCTGCTTGAGCTGAAAGGCTATATCGCCAAACGTTTGGATGGTTCTTTTGAAGCCGTGTCGACTTTTCGATGACAGGAAAATCGGCGACTCGGCCATCAGCCTGGAGGCCAATTCATTTTCCTGCCTCCAAGAAGATGAACATGTAGATGAGGAACTGCTTCCCCTCCATCAGGACCGTTGTTTATGACGATTCTGTACCCATTATCTAATTGCAATTTTTTCGCGACTTTGTTCGCGACCAAGAGTAGGTGACCGAGCAATTCTTGCGCTGAATCCGGGGCTTCTCCAACTCTCGGTATCGGTTCTTTGGGTATCACTAATACATGGATAGGCGCTTGAGGATCGATGTCGCGGATCGCCATGCAAAGATCATCTTCGTACTCGAAATTGCCTGGTATTTCCCTATCGGCGATCTTCTGGAAAAGCGTTTTTTCGGAATTCATGGTTTTGCGAGATTAGCGATTGGCTGCGAATGCTTGCCGAACCTATGGAACGGCTAGAAGATGATCAGAGACAATTTTGATGAAGGTCGTGAACGTTGGCTGCAAAAATCGCGGGCGAAGCGGATGGCATCTTCATAGTCTCTTTTGCGAGTTGGCGACCAGCGACAACCTTTCGGGCAGATAGCCTCCTTGAGGCCAGTCAAGACGACGAGTCCGGACTCGAATTTGCAAATTCGTTTTAGGGCCGATAGGAGACTCTCTCTAAATTCCAGCATTGAGAATGGGGCTTGCGGCAGTTGAGCGGGCACAAGCTCTATCCCAGCCGAAGGCCGATCATTCTCCAGTTTCGAAACCAATTCTTGCGCCCTTGAAATGAAAGGCTCGGGAGAAATGACGGAATTTTCCGGGAAGGATGCTTCTATGGAATCCTTGATTTGACGGGCGAGATAGAGATCGCCTTGGACTGTTTTGGGAAAGAGCGAGCAGACTACCTGTAATTTGGAAATTTCCTCAGGATCGTATTTGCTCATAAGATGGGCTGTTTGGATAGGGATCCAATTTCGTCCATGAATTCTTCGAGATTGCGAAAATCCTTATAGACGCTGGCGAAGCGGATGTAGGCGATCGGATCTATGTTCTTCAAGTTCTCCAGCACCTTCTCGCCTACTGCTGAAGAGGGAATTTCCATGCCGAACTCGTTTTCCAGCTCGTCGATCATATCCTCGACCAGTATATTGATCTGCTCGGCATCCACTGGCCGCTTTTGGCAGGCTCTGCGCAAGCTGTTGACAATCTTGTTCTTATCGAAGTCTTCCCGTCTGCCGTCTCGCTTGAAAACGTATAGGTTTTCTCGGAGAATCTTCTCAATCGTCGAATAGCGATGACCGCAGTCCATGCATTCGCGCCGGCGCCGTATGGTCGAACCGTCTTTGCTGATTCGAGAATCGACGACCTTATCAAGTTCTGATGCGCACTTCGGGCATCTCATAATGGGCTATGCTATAAGAAAATTTTCCAAAATAGCCATACCGTTCTCGGTGGCGATCGACTCGGGATGGAATTGAACCCCCCAGATGGGCAGATCCACGTGGCGGCAACCCATAATCTCGCCTTGTTCGGTGCTAGCGATAACCTGAAGTTCCTCGGGAACGGTTTGGGGATCGACAATAAGGGAGTGGTACCGAGCTACCTGGAATTCACTGGGAAGACCATCAAATAGCTGATCGCCGTTCGTTTGGACCGTGGAAGTCTTTCCGTGCATCAGCTGATCTGCTCGAACGATGCTCGCCCCAAAATGCTGAGCGATCGATTGATGGCCCAGGCAGACGCCTAAGATCGGTATTTTTCCAGCGAACGCTTCGATCAAAGGGATGCTGATTCCGGCTTCGTTTGGCGTACAAGGTCCGGGTGAAATCAGAAGGCCCTCGGGGTTAAGGGCGCGAGCCCCTTCAACGGTGATTTTATCATTCCTGAAGATCTGTTGCTCGATCCCCAGCGCGCCAAAGTACTGGACGAGATTATAGGTAAACGAATCGTAGTTGTCGATTACGAGCAGCATCGGGTTTGGCGGAGTTTAAATAGGGCCTGTGAACGCGGGTCAAGGAAGGGTTTCCCGATAGTTTGACGCGATGGAAATCCGGTTAGCTAAGGGTTGAAATCGTGGGGTGAGTAGTTCCTGCTGTTTTTGCCGTATACGTAGATGCCGAGAGTTTTCAGAATAGTCGAATCCGATGCCCAGAGTTCAGCGAGAACAGGTCTCTTAACGACCCGTCACGGGGAAATTGAGACGCCCATTTTCATGCCGGTTGGCACGCAGGGAACAGTAAAGGGCATGACTCCCATTCAATTGGAAGAGATTGGCTCTCAGATAATTCTCGGTAATACCTATCACCTGAATTTGCGTCCAGGATCCGAGTTGATCCGCGACTTGGGTGGCTTGCACGCATTCATGGGTTGGGATGGACCGATACTTACGGATAGCGGAGGATTCCAAGCTTTTAGCTTGGCCCAACTGAGCAAGATTTCGGACGATGGGATTTCCTTCCGATCCCACTTGGATGGCTCGAAAGTCTTCTTAGGACCGACAGAGGTAATGGCCATTCAGGCAAATCTCGGCTCTGACATCGCTATCGTGATAGACGAGTGTCCGCCGTGGCCCTGCGAAAAGGGAGATTGCCTCAAGGCCATCGAACGTACGTCGAAATGGGCCCGTTCCTGTCGGGACGCCGCTGATGAATTGGGGATGTTGGAATCCGGTAACCTGGTATTCGCCATTGCTCAGGGGTCCTCGTACGAAGACTTGCGCCGTCAATCTGCCTTGGAATTAACTAGCATGGACTTCTCTGGATACGCAATCGGTGGAGTGAGTGTCGGCGAGCCAGAGAAGGAAATGCTCCACCAAGTCGGAGCGACCGCTCCCTATCTTCCATTGGACAAGCCCCGCTACACCATGGGCTTGGGTACGCCCCCACAAATGCTCAAAATGATTGCCTTGGGGGTAGATATGTTCGACTGCGTTCTTCCTTCCCGAGTTGCTAGAAATGGAGCGTTTTTCACTCGTCGGGGAATGAAGAACATTCGCAACGCTCAATTTGCCGAAGATTCTAATCCGCTGGAATCCGATCTAGATAACTATACTTGTCGGCGCTTTTCGAGAGCCTACCTTCGGCATTTGATCATGGCTAAGGAGATCCTAGGCTGTACCTTGCTCACCATACACAATTTGCATTTCTACCTGGATCTCATGCGCGAGGCTCGATCGCGCATTACTCAAGGGGATTTTCTGAAGTGGAGCCAAGCATGGATTGAGGAATACGAAGCAGGCGGTCGATAGGTCGAATCGCATTCGTATCGAGTGTTAAGACAAATTAACGCATCGTTGACAATATTGGTCTTGGAATTCCGAGCGTAGCTTGGACTCTTAGGGAATGCGGGTACTCATAACTGGTGGGGCTGGTTTTCTAGGGAGCCATTTGGCGGATAAGCTAGTAGATCGAGGAGACGACGTTATTTGCCTGGACAACTTATTTACCGGGTCCAAACGGAACATTGCCCATCTCCGGAATGCCCCGAATTTCGAGTTTATGCGGCATGATGTTATCGACCCCTTCAAGGTTGAGGTAGACCGTATTTACAACCTGGCTTGCCCAGCGTCCCCTGTTCATTACCAGCACAATGCCATCAAGACGATCAAGACGTCGGTCATGGGAGCCATCAACTGCTTGGGCTTGGCCAAACGGGTTAATGCTAGAGTCTTTCAAGCTTCGACGTCGGAGATCTATGGCGATCCTGACTTGCATCCGCAGCCTGAGTCCTATTGGGGAAACGTAAATCCCATAGGCGTCCGCTCTTGCTACGATGAAGGAAAGCGTTGCGCGGAAACGCTATTTTTCGATTATCATCGGCAGAATGGAGTGGATATTCGCATCGCCCGAATATTCAATACTTACGGTCCCAGAATGTCGCCCGAAGACGGACGCGTTGTCTCCAATTTTATCGTACAAGCATTAAAGGGCGAAGATCTAACCGTTTTTGGGGATGGAATGCAAACGCGATCCTTTTGCTACTACAGCGATTTGATCGAAGGGTTCGTTCGACTGATGGAGCAGGATCAGACAATCGGTCCAGTCAATTTGGGTAACCCGGTCGAGTTCACGATGCTCGAGTTAGCGGAGAACGTTATTAAATTGACGGAAACAAAGGCTAAGATCGTATTCAAACCTCTGCCCAAAGACGACCCAAAGCAGAGGCAACCGGATATCGAAATTGCCAAAAGTAAATTGAATTGGGAGCCAGCCGTGCCGCTTGAAGAGGGGCTCAAAGAAACGATAACCTACTTCAAAGGGCTCCTGGAGCTTTAGATAGCCTTTCCTAAGGAATCGTTTAAAGGGTTATCTGTTTATTGGTAGACAATGCTGAATCGATGAAAGCCCAGAATTACTTCGGGAAACTTCCATCCAGCCAGAATGCGGTGGACCTTTTCGAGGGGCAGTGGTTTTCTACTTTGCCTGAGAAGGTGGGGGCTGAAACGGGAGGAATCGGCAAGCTTTTTGATGATGATAGGATTCATTGGGCATCTTCAAAGTTAGGCGGGTTTCAGGGAAAAAACGTTTTGGAGCTCGGACCACTGGAAGGTTGCCACTCCGCGATGCTGGAAGCAGCTGGGGCAGCATCGATTCTGTCAATAGAAGCGAATTCCGACGCATACCTGAGATGCTTATTGGTCAAGGAGCTGTTAGGGCTCCAGAAGACGAGATTTTTGTTGGGCGACTTCCTTGAGTATCTGCGTGAGGGGCCGAGATTTTTCGACCTGGGTCTAGCTTGCGGGGTGTTGTATCACATGAAAAACCCGGTTGAGCTGATTGAGCTGCTGTCACAGCGGGTGGGCTCGTTGTTTGTTTGGACGCATTTTTTTGATGAATTCGTGATCAAGGAAAATCCTTTTGTTAGAGAGAAGTTTTCTGGATCATGGGAAGCGACGCATTCTGGGTTCGCTCATAAGCTACACGCGTACGGCTACGGAGATGCCCTCGATTGGAAAGGATTTTGCGGGGGTGGAAGCGAATCCTGTAATTGGATGGAAAAAGCGCAACTGCTGGACGCCTTCGAGCACTTTGGGTTTCGAATCGTGGGAGAGCGATTGGAGAAGGAACATCCTAACGGTCCGGCAATATGGCTTTCCTTTGCGAACTCTAATTTTTAGCACAATCAGTGCCGAAATGCTTCCTTCAGCCTAGCGTATCTAGAATCCAGAACCTTTTCGTTGCCAGGCGGTCACCTATCCGCTACTCGCAAAGGTCTTTATAAAAGCAACGAGTATGCTCTCATCAATTTTCAAGAAATTCGCCGGACGGGCCAACAAGAAATGGCTCAAGTCATGCCAATCTATCGTTGATCGGATCAATGAGCTGGAATCTGGTTATCAATCGTTGAGCGGCGACGAGCTCAGGGCCCACACCTCCCAATTCAAGGCGCGAATTCAAGAGGGAGAAACCCTTGATGACCTTCTGCCCGAAGCATTCGCGACCGTCAAAAATGCGGCGAGGCGGCTTGTAGGATCCAAGTTCTCGGTTATTGGGCAGGAAATCGAATGGGATATGATCCATTATGATGTTCAGCTAATAGGCGGAATGGCATTGCATCAGGGGCGTATCGCTGAAATGGCTACGGGTGAAGGAAAAACACTTGTATCCACATTACCGATATATCTAAATGCATTAAGCAGTAGGAATGTCCAGCTGGTTACAGTGAATGAGTATTTGGCCCAACGGGACTCGGAATGGATGGGGTACCTGCTAACCTATCTAGGCTTGTCCGTCGGGTGCATAAAAAACCAGATGCCCCCTGAGCAAAAAAGGGAAATGTACGGTTGCGATGTCACCTATGGCACGGCCTCCGAATTCGGGTTCGACTATCTTAGGGATAATGGGATGGCCCATCGCGCGGAAGAGCAAGTTCAGAGGGATCACTACTATGTCATTATCGACGAAGTCGATTCGATCCTCATCGATGAAGCGAGAACTCCGCTAATCATTTCCGGTCCTGCTCCTATTCAACGGGAACAGCCGTACACGAAGATGAAAAGCGGTATCCAAAGGCTGGTTTCAAAACAGGTGTCCTTTTGCAATAAGCTAGCCAACGCCGCGAAAGCAGAATTTGAGAAAGAGGAGGAATCCGCCATCGAGGATGGTGCGGATGAGGTCGATCCGTTTGCCGATTTGCTATTGGTTAAACTAGGAGCTCCGAAAAACAAGACGTTCATGAGGCTCATGGAGCGAGGCGACATTCGGAGCGAGTTCGACAAGTTCGAGACGGAGATGCACGGCGACTTGAACAAGGACCGCATGTATGCGCTCAAGGAGCGGCTTTTCTATACGATCGACGAAAAACAGCGCCAGGCGGATTTGACGGAAAACGGGAGGGTGGAGTTAAGACCCGATGATCCGGATGGGTTCATGTTGCCTGATTTAGCAACCAAGTTCAGCGAGCTGGACAAAAATACATCACTGTCCCAGGAGGAAAAAGATGCTATCAAGCTCAAGGAACAAGAAAAGCTCGAAGAGGTTGGCGAAGACATTCATGCCATTAGCCAGCTTTTGAGGGCCTATTCGCTTTACGAGAAAGACGTCGAATACGTCGTTCAAGACGGCAAGGTGGTGATTGTCGATGAGAATACGGGTCGCGTGATGCCAGGTAGAAGGTGGGGTGACGGTCTTCATCAAGCGGTCGAGGCTAAGGAGAACGTCACGATCGAGCGGGAATCCCGCACATACGCTACGATCACGGTCCAAAACTATTTCCGGATGTACGATAAGTTGGCGGGCATGACAGGTACGGCCGAGACGGAAGCGACGGAGTTCCACGACATCTATAAACTCAGCGTCGCCATTATTCCGACGAATGAGCCGGGCATCCGCGTCGACGAAAATGACGTGATTTTCAAATCTCGCCGCGAGAAGTACAATGCGGCCATTGAGGATATCGAAGAGGCTCATAAGAAGGGGCAGCCCGTTCTTGTTGGAACGGTTTCCGTCGAGGCTTCAGAATTATTGAGCCGGATGCTGCGAAGAAAGAACATCCCCCACAACGTTCTCAATGCCAAGTATCACCAGCAAGAAGCCGAGATTGTAGCTAGAGCTGGTATCCGAGGAGCGGTGACAATCGCGACGAACATGGCTGGCCGAGGCACGGATATAAAACTGGGCGACGGCGTTAAAGATAGAGGCGGCCTGCTGGTCGTTGGCACGGAAAGACATGAATCGCGGCGTATCGACCGGCAATTGCGGGGGCGTTGTTCGCGCCAGGGCGATCCAGGGCGATCCAAGTTCTTTATTTCGCTCGAGGACGACCTAATGCGATTGTTCGCTAATTCCGGCCCGATGTCGAAGATTCTCCAAAATTCAATGGAGGAAGGGGAACCATTGGAGCATCCGTTACTCAATCGCTCGATCGAGACTGCTCAAAAGAAGGTTGAGCAGCAGAACTATTCTATTCGCAAGCGTTTGCTGCAATACGACGACGTTCTGAACAAGCAGCGAGAGATCATCTATGGCATTCGAAATGAAGCTCTCCGTAGCGAGGATCCGAGCCAGACAATATTCGAGCTTGTCGAAGAGGAATTTGTGGAGCGTTTGGAATCCGAATCTGGCGATAGTGAAGGCGGAAGTTATTCGGGATTCGTAACTTGGTTGAATTCCCATTTCCCGATTGGATTGAGGCAAGAGGATCTCGACGGTTTAGCTCTTGAGGCGATTCTTGATCTTGCGCTCGAAAAGGTTCGGGAAGCTTATCGCATCAAGAAGACCGCTGAAAATGAAGAAGCGTTGGTCCATCTGGAGAGATTTATTCTCCTTAACTCGATCGATGGTCGTTGGCAGGAGCATTTAACCGAGATGGAGGAATTGCGTCGTAGCGTCTCTTTAAGAAGCTATGGGCAGAAGGATCCGCTTAGCGAATACAAGAACGAAGCCTACACTTACTTTCAGGAACTCGTCGGCATGATTCGTACTCAGCTTTGTTCGCGTCTCTTCCGAACTGCGACAAACATGGTCGCCATAGAAAACGTGAAAACGATGTTGGCTCGTCAAGCCGTGGCTAGAGGACCGGGGGATCTCACGCCTTCGAGCGGGGGTCCAGAAATGGCTGGGGGCAAGGAAGTATCCTTGCCAAAAGTTGCGGTCAAGCGGACGGCTCCCAAAGTGGGTCGAAACGATCCTTGCCCTTGCGGCAGCGGCAAGAAATACAAGCGCTGCTGTGGCAGGTGAGACGCTTCTCAGCCGTCTTGAAACTGCGTGCCCCCTAGTGTGTACTCGCTGCGGGAAGGTTAGGGTTTAACTTACTTATCCCTCGTGAGTTCTCCTACCTGGGGAATCTGGGGCTCGCCCTTCAATTTTCGCTGCCCACCGCCGTCTCAGAATTGTTTAAAAAGTTGAAACTAGAGGCTTGATTCGATCGTATTAAACGTGCCTTCTGCCAGAAGGCCTAGAAACTCTGTAGCCATGAAGTATATTTTTACGTCCTCGAGGCTTTTTACAGCCACTCTCGTCTCCATGGTTGCATTGAGTTCTTCAGTCAAAGCGCAGGAAGTGTACTCCCAAATAGTGGGGGCGATTTCCATCGATTTGCCTGCAGAAAGCGATGTCATCGTGGCCTTTCCATTCAAGCAATCAACTGAATTCAGGGGTGTCCTGGAGTCGGCCTCAAATACTGGATCGGTAGCCCTAACCTTTGCCGCCGATTCTTTGACAAGTGGCGCATTCGACAGTCAGTCCGGTGTTTCCACTCATTACGCGGTAATTGAGACCGGAGTTCAGAAGGGCACGCATCTAGATGTTACCTCGAATACGGCCTCGACGATCGTGGTTAGCGGCGGAACAAGCGCGGGACTGGCAAACGGAGATGAGATTGCGGTTTATCCGCACTGGACTTTGAGTTCGGCCTTCCCACTCGGAGTCGCGAATGAGGATGAGGCTGAGCCTGGGGTGAGGAAGATCGAGGTGATCGTTCCTGAAGCGACATCCGAAGAGGGCGACATGATCCCGGAGGGGGTTTTCTACTTCTCGGGAGGTAGCTGGCGTCAGGTTGAAGCTGGAATCGATGCCGTTGTAGACAATATGGTTCTCTATCCAGGCCGCGCGATGGTCATCCGCAACAATGATGCGGTAGCCAAAAACGCCCTATTTTTCGGTGAGGTGATTGACGCTCCCATTGCTATTCCTCTTAGCGAGTCAGACGAATACGCTTCCGACAACTTTGTCGGGCTGAATCGACCCTTAGCGATTGCCTTGAATGAGCTTGGACTTACCGCTGGTGGTATATTCGAGGAAACGACCGACCCCGATAATCCAAACGATTTGCTGCTTGTTTATTCCTTAACGGATACCGGGAAAAATAAGAAACCGGTAGCTGAGTACTACTATTACAATGGAGCATGGCGTGAGGTAAGCGCTGGGGCTTCGGTTGATAAAGGGACCGACACGATCGAGCCGGGTATGGGCTTGGCTGTTCGCAAAGTGAAAGTTGATTCGAATCCAGAAGATACCAGCTGGGTCAATGAATGGAGCCTGCCACAATGAAACTGACTAAACTGATATTATCGGTAGCCATCGCGGCTGGCGTCGCTGCCAACTCATTCGGTTCGGTGTTCTTCTCTATCGACTTGGGAACCCTGCAAGATGAGAATGGAGACCCGCTCGTTGGAGCAGGGATGCTCTATCTCGTTGCCTCTACCGATGATGACGCCTTTTCGCTGCCATCCGATGGATCAATCATCGATGGGGCCAGCGACGATGAAATCGTGGCGTCCTGGGATTTGTCTGCGGAATCCTCTACCGGTGGCGAATACATCGTTACTTCCGGAGCGGTGCCTTTTGGCGATACTTGGGAAGCAGGAAATGATTTAGCGATCCTTTGGTTTCCAAATCTAACAGTGGCTAACCAAGTCCCAGCAGCTGGGGAGCCTTATGGCTTCTATCGAAATACGTCCGACAGTGGAGCTGGAGACGTTTGGGAAATGCCCGAGAATGGCACGCTGTTGCACAGCCTTAAGTTCTTTCCGGACATAAGCAATCCATTGGTTGACGCTGGGGATGTACCTTCTTTTGTGGCTTCTGCCGGCTTCGGGGCTGGAGAGCCTGCGGGATCGCCTACACCGCCGACCAATGTCGCGACGAACGAAAACGCCCCGGGAACCGTTAGTTTCAACTGGGCGGGAGCCGCTGCTCCAGGTGGTGGGTACCGAATCGAAAGAAAATTGGCCGGGGGCTCTGATTGGACTGTTCTGGGAACGGTCGGAAGCGAGGCGACTTCGTTCGATGATGACAGTGTTGGTCGTGGCAAAGACTACGATTACAGGCTCGTAGCTATCAACGGATTCGATTCGGTTATGAGCTCCAGTGCCCAAATCCAGTCCTTGCGCTCCAGTTTGGCGAATATTGCTACTCGGGGTAGGATTGGAAGCGGAGCCGAGGCTCTCATCCTTGGTTTCGTTATCGAAGGAACCGGGCCGATAGATATTCTGGCGACCGCTAAAGGGCCTGACCTCGCCAACGTAGGAATTTCAAATTTCGCATTGGATCCAACCATTAGTCTTTTCCCGTTTGGGGCTACAGACCCGGATGCTCAAAGTGATGACTGGGGAGCGGACGCGGCTGCAATTAGTGATTTTGTAGATCGATCATTCGCTCAAGCTATTGTCGATGATACATCGAAAGATGCAGCCTTTGCATTCAGCCCTGAGGGCACGCAGCTTTTCACCGCTATTGTAAATGATAACGAAAATGCTAATGGTGTAGGATTGGTGGAAGTATTCGATGCTAGTGGCACGTCCCGAAACGGAGTTGCTCCTAATGATGCTCAAAACCGGCTCGTCAACGTGGCTACCCGTGGCTTTGTCGGTACCGGTGCGGATGTTTTGATCGCCGGATTTATCGTCGATGGCCCGGTTGACTCCAAACTATTGCTAAGAGGCTTGGGGCCATCGATCGCCGGCTTATCAGGTACTCTAGAGGATCCGACAATTACGCTGTTCCGTACCGACTTTACCCAGCCCGGGTTCCCTCAGGTCGAAGTCGCAACTAACGATGACTGGGAGGATGATCCAACCAAAGTCGATGAGATCATAGCTGTCTCCAATGATGTAGGCGCTGCCGTATTCAATACAGGATCCAAGGATTCGATTCTTCTAGTCGATGCCATACCCGGACTTTACAGTTTCGTCTTATCTGGGGTGAGTGATGGAACGGGAATCGGTCTTGTCGAGGTGTTCTTGGCAGACTAATAGAGCGACCATCCAATTTACTCAAACCCGGTTTGTCCATGTGGCTGCTGGGTTTTTCTCTGACCTAATCCCATCCATGGGAGTGGAGCGTTATAGGTTCAATTAAATGTTAATCTTCGTTTCCCATGGGAAAAGAGTTCATATCCAGGGATCAATTTCAAAGATGGGCTTTGAATGAGGCTCTCAGTTGTTATTCCAGCCTATAACGAAGTGGATACGCTTTCTTCGTTGGTTTGGGCAGTGAAAAGTAGCGGTATTTCTGATATGCAGCTGATAGTGGTGGATGATGCATCGTCAGATGGTACCGGTGAATTGCTAAAAGGGCCGCTTGGGGCTGAAGTTGATACAGTCGTTCATCATTCGAAAAACCAAGGAAAAGGGGCAGCTTTGCGCACGGGTATTCAGGTTGCCGATGGAACGCACATTATTTTCCAAGATGCAGATCTTGAATACGACCCGAAGGAATACGGAACGCTTATCGAAAATCTTGAAAAGTCCGGATCGGATGCCGCTTACGGTTCTCGATTTTTGGGTCGAGGACTAAATGAAGTAAGTCCATTTTGGCACCGTATGGCTAACGGTTTCCTGACGTTGGTCTCCAATCTGTTTACAGGATACCGGCTCACGGATATGGAAACTTGCTTTAAGCTCTTTCCGGCGGACTTCTTGAAATCGATTGAGTTCGAAGAAAACCAGTTTGGCATTGAGCCGGAACTTACGGCCAAGGCATCTGAAGCAGGACTGAGTATTGTCGATGTGCCAATATCGTATCAGCAACGTAACTTCAATGAAGGTAAGAAGATACGACCAAAGGATGGTGTGCGGGCTTTGTATGTTATTGTGAAATACGGTTTAAGAAACCTTGTATGACAATCTGCAGCTATCCAGCTCGAAAGTTAGATGAGATCCTTAGAGTCTGTTAACCTATGAAAGCCGTAACAGAATCCTTGTATAGGCTTTTAAGTCGACTGCCTCCGGAGATACGAGACAAGGGAATCGTTTTACGGGCCCGCAATAGACTTAGGCATTGGGAAATATTGAGGCGAACGAGCCCATTAACGCCAAACCCCGCTTATCACAACGCGATCAAGGATAGGGATTTCAAGGTGATATTCGTTTCTCCCATCTATAAATATTTTCCCGTCCTAGCTGTCTCCCTTCTAGAGCAGACTTATGATAATTGGGAATTGCTTTTCGTGCATGATGGACCTTCGGATGAAATAGGGGACATTACTAGGAGCCTTATCGAAAGCGATAAGCGTATACGATTTATAGAGACAGAGCAGCGGGCTAATGATTGGGGCCACACGCCTCGACAGAGAGGCTTTCAGGAAGTGGAGAGCAAGATCGAAGGCGACTTTCTGGTCGTTTCGAATTCGGACAATTATCATGTGCCAGGATTCGTTGAAAAGATGCTCGAGGCCTTCGACGACAGTACGGATGCCGTATATTGCAACATGTCGCACGATTACTATAGTTGGAGGAATTTCGATACGCGACTAGAGTATTCATTTGTGGATTGCGGCTGCGTAATGGCCCGTAGGGACATCGCATTAGCGGCGGGTTGGAATGACAACTCCTACGAAGGCGATTGGAAATACGTATCCGACCTAGTCGACCAGAGCGGCATAAAGAGATTCAAGAAGCTTAATGCGACGTTGTTCGTCCATTCATAGCACTTCGGTCTTTTCGGCGACAACGGATTTACTCGCTATTGGCCTGTTAAATTCAGCTTTTTATATGCGGCGTCGAAGTTGTCAGTCGCAGTTTGAGTGGAGACCCATTCGATCAATTCCTTTAAGGAATCATCGAAAATGGCTTTGGGGCGATAGCCGAGCTCCTCAGCGGCTTTAGAAATATCGGCGTAGCAGTGCCGGATGTCGCCAGGCCGAGCAGTTTGCGTGATTGAGGGTTGTCCAGAGAATTCAAATAGCTCTATGAGCTGTTCGGCCACTTCAAGAATCGAGACGGGATTTCCGCTGCCTATATTGTATACGCCCTGATCAATGGAATCGTTAATGGTCGCTAGAATATTGGCCTGAACAATATCGCTTACGTGCACGAAGTCTCTCAGCTGTCCGCCATCCTCGAATACGACTGGAGGATTTCCGTTGAGCAGCCGACTGCTGAAGATTGCAGCGACTCCAGTGTATGGGTTGGAAAGGGACTGCCTTGGGCCGTAGATATTGAAGTATCTCAGGGCAATGGTAGGGATGCCGCTTGCTTCCCCGATCGCAAGGGCCATCTCTTCCTGGTCACGTTTAGTGATGGCGTATATCGACGTGGGTCTTAACGGTTTGGTTTCTGGCGTTGCCACAGGTTGGCAGACTTCGCCGTTCCTCAGGATTTCCCAAGATTTGGATTCGAGTTGTTCTTTTGATCTGAGATGCGGCGCAACTTCATTTCCTCCTACCTGATATAGG
>CAZFUD010000008.1:0-39045 GCA_964521705.1 uncultured Opitutaceae bacterium
AACTCCCACCCTTAATTTTCCCAAGCTTAATAAGCTCCTCGATATCTTCAAATACCGTGAATGTTCTTGCGGCCGCGATTTGCGTAGAAAATACCTCCGGGTCGATATCAAGCGACAAGTGCTGCGTATGGATTCCACGATCGTCCGCCGACGTACAGGTGACTTTAAATCCGTCGTAGGGCAAAGCGATAAGCGATGAATTCCCCTGGGAAACGGAGATCGGTTTATCGAGGGAAAACACCTCGCGTTCAGCCTCCTGCTCGACCGGTTCCCCCTCGAGAATCATATTTACGTAGGCGCGGGCGGAGCCATCCATAATGGGGGGTTCGCTGGCATCCATTTCGATCACCACGTTATCGATCCCCATGCCATGCAGAGCCGCCATCACATGTTCCACCGTGTGAATTTGCGCATGGCCCGATTTTAAGGTCGTGTTGCGGACGAGGTCGCCAACTTGGGAAATGTGAGGCGTAAACTCGGGCTTTTCGTGCAAATCCACGCGGCGAATTACGACTCCATGATTCTCCGGAGCGGGCTTTAGGGTGAGTCGAGAGGCGTTTCCCGTATGCAGAGCGGGGCCATCGATGGAAACTTCTCTCAGGAGGGAGCGCTGCTTCATGGGGATGGCTTAGTGGCGCCTATCTGGGGAAATGACAAGCATAGAGATTTACTAGCCCGAAGCCGCCAAACCCTCTTGTTGACAGCAAACCGATATCCGTCTACTCCCCACGTTTTTACAAATCTACTCAATCCATGCCAATCGCTTTAGACCTCCGAAAAGGCAACGTAATTAATTACAATGGGAATCCATGCCTGATATTGGAGTCCCACCACCGAACTCCTGGCAAAGGCCAGCCAGTTGTGCAAACGAAGATGCGCAACTTGACAACGGGCCGATCCGCCGACGTCCGCTTTCAATCGACCGAAAAAGTCGAATTGCTGATGACCGAGCGAAAGAACCTCGAATTCAGCTACGAAGATCGCGGCGTCTTCAATTTCATGGATTTGGAGACCTACGACACGATCGAACTCCACCCGGATATTCTTGAAGGAGCGGTCGATTTCCTCGTGCCCAACACCGAGTACGAAATCCTTTTTGTCGACGGAAATCCCGTTCAGCTAATTCTTCCTTCCACAGTGGAGCTCAAAGTAATCGAGTCGCCCGAAGGGATACGTGGCGACACTGCTAGCAATGTTCAAAAGCCGGCTAAGCTAGAAACGAATCTGACGATTCAAGTCCCGCTCTTCATCAAAGAAGGGGAAGTGATCAAGGTGAATACTAGCGATAAAAGCTATTCCGGCAGGAGCTAAACCGCTCCGCGAATGACTGTTGAGGCAGGGAGAATCGGCTCGATCCTCCAATTCTTCCAAAGGGAGGACAGGTCTGCCCCCCTTGCCTAAAGCCGAATCAAGCTTCGAGGCATCAGGCCAGGACCACCAAATCGCCCCTCCGAATACAAAAAGAGCCAGCCCCTTCGGGCCGGCTCTTGAAATTCTGAATAACGATTACGGTTACGCGACCCGCTCAACGATCAGAGGCGGTGGGGTCGGCCGTTTCGGAGCGAGACGATAGGCGGCCTTGAAGTATTCAAGCGCTTGCTCGAGCTTTGCCTCATCATTGTAGTGAATCATCATGAGTGGCTCGCCCTGCTTAACTTGCGTACCCACTTTCTTGATTTCCGAAACACCCACTGCGTAGTCGATCTTTCCTTTCTCATCGGCTCCCGCCCCCAGAAGGTGCACGCCCTTAGCGATCTGGGACGCATTGATAGTGTGGACGTATCCACGTTTTGGAGCCGGCAATTTGCGGATATGCTTGGCCACCGGAAACTTTTCTGGATCGTCGATATAACTGGTGTCTCCACCTTGGGCTGCGATGATTTCCTTTAGCTTCTCCAAAGCCGTTCCGTCTTCAATGTGACGCTGAACGGTTTGCTTGGCTGAAAGCGTCGAACCGGCAACCCCTGCCAAGCGAACAATCTCCATACCCAGCTTTAACACCAGCTCTTTCAAATCTTCGGGACCTTCGCCCTTAAGCAAGTCAATGGCTTCCTTGAGCTCGAGCGATGTACCAACGCTATCGCCTAACGGCTGATTCATATCTGTAACCAAAGCTACGCAGCGGCGCTTCATCGAGCGACCCACCCGCGTCATCGATCGAGCCAACTGCTTGGCTTGCTCGAGATCGCGAATGAAGGAGCCGTTGCCCCATTTGACATCGATCACCAATCCTTCTGCGCCCTCAGCAAGCTTTTTGGATAGCACGCTTCCAGTAATGAGAGGCAAGCTGGGGATGGTTGCTGTCTTCTTACGCAGTTCATACAGCTTCGCGTCGGCAGGAGCCAATTCTTCGCTCTGGCGAACCATCGCTCCCCCGATCTTCTCCAGCTGAGCGATAAAGGGATCGATATCCATTATCGGATTGAAGCCAGGTACCGCGCTCAGCTTGTCCAAAGCGCTAACGGCGAAGTCCTGGTCCACGCTACCCATCATAGGAAGCACTATACCGCTAGCCACAGCCAGAGGCACCAATACCAAAGAGGTTTTGTCGCCCACGCCGCCTGTAGAGTACTTGTCGATCTTTGGTTTGGGGATATGCGAAAGATTGATCACTTCCCCCGAAAGCATCATTTCTTCCGTAAGGATGGCTGTTTCCTGGGCAGACATTCCTTGAAAGAATATCGCCATCGCCATGGCCGCCATTTGAAAATCAGGCATTTCCCCGTCCAATATGGAGTCAATTATGTACCTGATTTCCTCTTTTGAGAACTCTTGCCCATCCCGTTTCTTTTCGATGAGATAAGCGTAGCTCGGTTTGATAAATCTACGTGTGCTTAAGGTTTTTCTAACCATTAGAGGATTGCTAAAACATGCGTTGCTACAGACAAGACACTAAACTCATCAGCTTACATGAGAATAGCTCAGGCACTCCAAGTTCGTTCAGCACGATTTCAAAGCTGGCGGAAACGGTGTTAAAACGATCCTAGTGAATGCGTTTCGCCTGAGCGACCGCCAATTTTGAAGGCGCTATTATGCCACACGTGTCAAGACCCCGAATTAGGGTGTTTTTCGAGGGTAAACCCTTGGTTTCTGGGGTCCGACTGGCAATACCATCACTAGAGGTTATGACAAAGCTCGATTATCGGCGATCGGCAAGACAATGCGCTTGCTCAGCCAACAGGGCGCTCTTTTATTCCGCCTTCCTATGCAAGATTGGTTCGACGTAGCAAAGAAACTGGAATCCCTCGCTTTAAAAGCCGCGCAAAGGGCCAACTTAGACGCGGCCGTTTTTTCCCCTGACGTTCATCCTGCGGATCCAAGATTCGGCGACGCTCAAATAAACGGAGCCCTTCCCTATGCGAAACGCCTGAAAATGAATCCCCGAGAAATCGCCCAACAGCTCGTGGAGCAACTCAATCAAGACCCGGAAATTACGAGCGTCGCTGAATTGAGCATCGCCGGGCCCGGCTTCATCAACATCCGTTTCAAAAGCGAATTCTTTCTCAAGTGGCTGCGAGCCTTTACCACGGAAGAAGATTTCCAGGCTTCCGCATCGCGGATATTTGCCGGCGAACGCGTTGTCGTCGACTACGGCTCGCCAAATACGGCAAAGCAAATGCATGTCGGCCACGTCCGCTCCATCGTGATTGGAGAGGCTATCTGCCGCCTCCTCGAATTTTGCGGCGCGAAAGTTACACGCGACAACCACATTGGGGACTGGGGAACCCCATATGGGAAGCTGTTCTACGCTTACAAGCGGCATCTCAATGAGACCGCTCTCGAGGAAGATCCCTTGGGCGAGTTGGAACGTTTGTACAAACTGGGAAACCAACTGGCCAGCGACGATGAAGCCGTACTGGAAGAGTGCCGAGAAGAACTGGTTAAGTTGCAATCAGGCGATCCGGACGCGATCGCGCTTTGGGAACGGGTAAACGAATTGAGTATCGATGGGCTTAAGGAGATCTACGACCTACTCGATGTGCATTTCGATTGTTTCCTGGGAGAAAGCTTTTATCGGGACCAGGTCGAACGTGTCTATGAGGAACTCCAGGAGGCAGGTCTAGCTGAGGAAAGCGAAGGCGCGCTCGTGGTATTTCATCCGCAGCATAAGCGTTACGCCAAGCAGCCATTCATCATACGGAAATCCGATGGGGCTAGCAACTACGCCACCACTGACTTAGCCACAATGCTATACCGCCAAGAGCATTTTGAAGCGACTCGAGTTGTCATTGTAACGGACGACCGTCAAAAGGACCATTTCGAGCAATTGGATCTGACAACGAAAAAGTGGTTCGATAAGACCAGCCGGCCCCAACCTGAATTCCGGCACGTTATGTTCGGCAAGATCATGGGCGATGACGGCAAGCCCATCAAGTCGCGATCCGGCGACCCCATTCGCCTTAAGGATCTCGTCTATGAATCAATTGATCGAGCCTACGCCATTGTTAAGGAAAAAAATCCTGATATGGCTGAGGAAGAACTCAGGCAAATCGCGACAACTGTCGGCGTCAGCGCCATCAAGTACGCAGACCTATCTCCAAATCGAACAAGCAACTACGTTTTCTCATGGGATAAGCTACTATCTTTCGAGGGTAATACCGCTCCCTATCTCCTTTACGCAGCCGCGCGAATACAAAGCATCTTTCGAAAGGCTGGCGTCTCAATGGAGTTTGACGAAGCGGCAGCAACGCCCTTCGAAACGGACGAAGAAATGGCTCTGGGCAGGAAAATCATGGAAATCGTGGGGGTCCTACAATCGACTATTGAAACACTGAGACCTCACCTTCTATGCACCTACCTATTCGAGCTCTCAGGAGCCTTTAGCGCGTTCTACAACGCCAACAAAGTGATAGTCGACGACGCGGGTACAAAGACGAGGAGGCTCATCCTCTGCCAACGTTCTTTACTGGTATTGAAAATCGGATTGTCTTTGCTGGGTATCAGGACGCTGGATCGCATGTAAGATCCTCTAGATATCTTACAGTATCTCCTACTTAAAATCCCCTTTTTCGCCATCAAAAGCGCGATCCCCAGCCC
This sequence comes from uncultured Opitutaceae bacterium, assembly GCA_964521705.1. GTDB lineage: Bacteria > Verrucomicrobiota > Verrucomicrobiia > Opitutales > Opitutaceae > Pelagisphaera. The sequence continues at coordinate 5,038 of CAZFUD010000008.1, forward strand.
TTGCTGGAGAATGGTCCCCATATCTTGACTTTTCACTCAAGTAGCACGACTCATTACCCGTAATTCGTGCCAATGCGAGAATACTACGTAAGAAAAGAGGGCGACGAGGAAGCGAGTGGTCCCTACAACCTCGATCAGATCACTTCGCTGATTGAGGCCGGAAAGCTGGATAAGGAAGCTTACGTATACGACATCGACCAAGAGCAATGGATTCCCATTGAGGAAAACGAGGAGCTCATGGAGATTCTTTACCCGCAGAAGAAGAAGCTTTCCCTGCGGGTAGAGCCTGAGGAAACCGAAGAGGAAGCCAAGGAACGCGAGAAGGCCGAGAAGAAAAAAGGCCAGAGTCCGGAGGAAGAGAAAAAGTCAATTTCGGTGCCGGAAATGCTAGCTCAAGCTGAGGGCCGGAATGATTCGGGTGGTCGATCGTCGGTGGAAAAACGTGCCCGGTCGGCATTCATAGGCCTGAGATTCACCACTCTTTTCATTATCGGAGCGGCAGTAAGCATGGTCTTTCTCGAGTGGGAGTTGGTCAAAAGCGCTAACGCTATCAGGATGCTGGAGAGCCCTTACATAATTTTCGCTGTCATCGATATCCTGCTTGGAATCGTCCTACTGTTGCAAGTGACGGAAATCTATCCTCTCGTGAGAATAAGGGCCGCTATCGGCCTAGGGACCTTGACACTACTCTTTCTGACCAGCGGCGATTCAATGCTGGCGCTCGCCAACGCCGTATTGTGCATAAGCATCTACTTTTGCACCGCAACATTGAGCACGCCTAAAGTGATTCCCTTCTGCATAACGGGCATTCTTGGCCTAGCAGGATATATTACGCTCGTCATTCTCCCGATTTTCTCGTAGCTAGGCGTCATAAGGAAGGCGTCACATGCACTCGCGGATAGCCCGACTCATGGACCACAAGGACCGCATTCGAAATCGGATGTGGAAGACGGCGATTGCAGATGCCCATCGAAGTGAACGGGCTCTTTACGCCGCCTTGCGGGTCGCCTCCATCACTTGGATGGGAATCAAGGAAAACCGCCTTTTCAATCGAGCAGCCGCCTTGAGTTTCAGCTCGCTGATCGGCCTCATTCCCATGACGGCAATCATGATTCTCGTCTCGGGATTCGCTCTGGATAAAACCGATCCGGACCTGGTGGTTAACAACATCTACAAAGGAATCAGCTACATTGCCCCGCAATTGGCTAATCTGGAAGAACTCACCAGTGAAGACGCTCCCGTAGGTGAGGAAAGCCGAGCCCAGCTGAAGAGCTATATCCAGAAATTCGTCGACGCTAGCCAATCAGGAGCCGTCGGAATCAGCGGCATCATAGTGCTCATTCTGATCGTCGTCCAACTATTCTCATCAATAGAAGGGGCCCTTAACGAGATTTGGGGAGTCAAACGGGGAAGAAGCTGGGTTCTCCGAGTGGGCACCTACTGGACCGTTATCACTTTGGGTACCGTGTTGGCCGGTACCGGCTTGGCGATTCTGGCGGCGCAAGCTCTAAAATGGAGCGATTTCGCCGCCAATCTCCCCAATCTAGTTGGACTGGAGACGTTAATAAGGTGGATCTCTAAAATGGGGAGCTTTCTCATGCTATCCTCCGTTCTGGCCACTTTCTATCGCTTCATCCCCAATACGATCGTTACGTGGCGAGCCAGTTTCATTGGAGCGATTTGCGCATTGGGACTGATAGGGGCGAATAATTTAGCTGCTTTCACATTGTACTCGAACCGCGTTCAATTGGATCAAACCCTTTACGGGTCTCTGGCCATCGTTCCCGTTCTCATGTACGGGATGTACTTCTTCTGGCTATTCATTCTGCTGGGCGGGCGCGTTTCCTACGCCGTGCAAAACGCCCACTTTAAAACCGACAACATCGCTTGGGACAAACTGAACTTCGCTTCCAAAGAAAGCATCTCACTCCTCCTATTCGCCACCATATGCCGACGCTTTCGCGGCTGCCAGCCCGCTTTGAGCGGACGCGAGCTAGCGGAAATCTCGAAACTCCCTATCCAGTACGTGAACGCCAGCCTGATGCGACTTTGCGACCTGCATCTCGTCTCCTCGATTCCGCCTGAAGCTGGCGAACCATTCCAAAACTATAAGTACCAGCCCGCTCTTCCCCTAGACAAGATCGAGCTTAGCGATTTCAAACTACGATTCGAAGGCCACGGTAATATGCCAGACGAGTCCCTCTTCGACGACTGCGATCCAGTGGTAAAGCGGTTTCATGATTCGCTGGAGCAGGCTCAAAGATCCGCCCTCAGTGATCTGACTATGGAGGACATAATCGATCTTACGGATGAATCCAATCGGTCTGACGACCTAAACCCGAAACCAACGAATCGGAACGAGCCATCAGCGACTCGATAAGCGGCCCCTGCTAATCGTAACCATCCGCAATAAATCGCTCTTCTCTGAGCAAGGGTCCGGAACGCCTCGTTTTGTCAATTGACAGGCGGGCGACTGATCCTAACTTAGCCGTTCCAAATTTGCCGAACAACCCATGATTTCCTGGCTTCAAACCAATCTACAAAAGCACTTCCGCTTTCTGTTCATCATCCTTCTCGGGGTCGTTATTGTCGCCTTCGTTTTTACGATTGGAGCAGCACCCGGTATCGGCGATGGCCGTCAGAACATCCCGAATTTGAGATTCTTCGATGTCGAGCTAACGACCAAGTCACAGCAGCAACAGTTTTTCAACGACGCCTACTACAGCTCACTGCTTAGCGGAGCGCCTATGAGCCAAGAGCAATTGAACCAGTATGCGTTCAATCGAGCCGCAGCCCTGCATTTGGCCAATATACACAACCTGCCTGGGCCCAATACGGAACAGCTCACCAACCACATCCAAGAGCTGGGCATGTTCATGGGGCCCGACCAAGCGTTCAGTCGAGATGCCTACTTGCGATTCCGCGACGAAATTCGAGCATCAGGACAAATCAGCGAAGGCCAATTATCCCGCATCATGGAGGACGACTTTCGGATCAATCGGGTCTTCGAAGTGCTTTCCGGTCCCGGTTTCGTTATGGAATCCGAAGTACTCGAGGAACTGAAACTGGACCAAACACTATGGTCGGTCGCCGTTGGCGAGCTCGACCTAAACGAATTCGAACCAGAGATCGATGACTCGACCGAAAAGCTGGAAGCATTCTTCGCTCAAAACAGTTTTCGCTACACCGCTCCAGCCCGGAGAGTAATCTCCTACCTCGAATTTAAAGCTCTCGACTATATGGACGAGATAGATGTCGAAGAATCCGGTCTCGAAAGCTACTTCAATCTAAATCAATCCCGATACACCAAAACAGTTGAAGCGGAAAAATCCGAAGAGGATCAGGCAAGCGAAGAAGAAACTAGCGAACCCGAAATCGTCCAGCTGTCATTCGAAGAAGCCCGTGATCAAGCTGAATTTGACTACAAGCTAGAGCAAGCTCGCCAAGTCAGCCGCAAGAATGCGGAATCCGTGGGACTCGCTATCGTCGAACTCGATAACGCGACGGAAGCCTCCCAAGCGCTTTCTCTCGAGCGTATAGAAAGCCTCGCCGAGCAAAGGCGTATCCAAATCAAACATACCACGCCTTTCGCCCGAAATGAACGGCCACTAGGACTCGCTTGGAGCCAAAACCTAATCGCCACCTCCTTTCAGTTGACTAAAAGCTACATATACTCTCAGCCCATCATCGAAGGAGACTCTACCTACATCTTGTTGCTAGAAAGCGAAAATCCCGAATTCGTTCCCTCATTCAAGACCGTGGCAGCTCGCGTCAAAGAGGACTACAGGGAAGAGGAAGGGCGACGATTAAGGACAGAACACGCCAACACGCTAGCCTCTGATCTCAATGAACTCGATGCCGAAGCATTTAAAGCGGAAGCGGAATCGAAAGGGATGACGATTTCCGAGTTTTCTAAATTCAAGCGCCGAGACACGGTCGAAGGATTGGACTCCGGCCTCATATTCTCGATTGTGAATCTGGAAATTGGCGACGTATCCAATGCAACTATACGTGAAGACAAAGCATACATCGTTCAGGTAGTGGGAAAAGAGATTCCAGAGATCGATGCGGATAACGAGGAATTCGAATCACGCATGGCAGCGCTCTCCGGAAATTACGAACGCTACGCCGTCTCTCAATACATCAGCAAACTAGCGAACGACGAACTCGTGCGGGCAGGTTTGGCGGCCGCTCCGAATTGACGACACGCATCTGATGCCTTTGAAACGATTCAAGCCCGTTTCTGGCAGCTGCAAGCTATGCAGGGGCGAGCTCGAATTGAATTTGGGTGGAAATTCCGAGTTGCCAGATGAATGCCCCAAGTGCGGGCAAGCCATCGAACCTTTGCAAGCATTGACCGCCCCACTCACTCGTATCGCTCGAAAGCCCAGCTCGACCGAGGCGAAATCAGCCGGCTTCCAAGTCTACAAACGCTTGGGTAAGGGAGAATACGAAAAGCAGTAATTCGGTCCGCGCCAACGGGCGACGAATGAAGCTGGCCAATCAGGGTCCACTTTGGCATCAGGGTTTTCAGTGATACGCGATCAACGGCATCTTCTCTACGGGCTTTCCACCGACTCCTATTCTTCCAGGGGCATTTGGCTACTGGGCCTACTCTACTTCGGTTCCCTATTCGTCGCGGTTTTCCTTAGCCTAGCGGCCTGGAAAATCACGCATTTCGTGGATCCCGACGGAAGCAGTTATTTGGCAAGCAAACCCTATACGAAGTTCTTCGACAGAAGTCGCTGGTTCTGCGTTCTTCTAATCTTGCCATTCCTCTTTTGGAAGTGCCGCATTACATCGTTCCAGGCGGCGGGTTTTATTCGGCCCTTCCTGAAGACAGCAGCCACTTGGTTTGCCTACGGGATCGGCATGATCGCCATCATTTACGCGAGCTCAGCAGCGTTTGGAGCTATCCAGCTTAAGCCCGATCTATCGGCCAGCGGATTTATCTCGAATCTGGGAAATGCCATGTTGGCAGGCATTCTGGTTGGCCTCTTAGAAGAAATAGTATTTCGCGGCCTTGTATTCAGAATGTTCTACACGGCCTTGAAACCGTTATCCGCCATCCTCCTATCATCGGTATTTTTCGCCATCCTCCACTTCAAAGCTTCAGCGGAGGTCTTCACGAATACCTCGCCTCAACAAATCGGTCTCTACGAGGGCTTCTACACGGCTTGGGCAATGATGGCGGCATTGGTCACTGAATTCGACTTCACCTACCTCACCTCGATTTTTCTAGTGGGCGTTCTCTTGCATCAAGTATTTCTCCTAACCTCCAACCTCTGGGCAAACGCGGCTCTTCATGCCGGATGGGTATTCACGATCAAGGCAGTTGGAGGCGGATTCGAAACCTCTTCCTCCGCGAATGCCTTCACCGGTACGACACGCGTCGCCGACGGCTACTTAGTTATTCTCGTTCTCATCGTTTTTTGCGCGATCTTCGCTTGGAAATTGCGGTCCAAAACAGCGATTCTTGAAGAAAGGAAAGTTACCACATGACAAAATCGCCTCCTCCAACGCTTCGATTAAGCCGATCTTACGTTCGATTCTTCTTCATTCCGGTCCTGTGTCTGACTAGTTTGGGGCTACAGGCCCAGGAAATCCTGACTGTTGAGAAAGCCATTCAAATTGCTCTGGAGAGCAACTTCGACGTGCGTATCAGCCAAAATACGACTAAACGGGCTGAACAAGACGTGAAGATCGCAGACTCTGAATTCCAGCCGAGCTTCGGCATTACTACCTCAGATAGTTTCAATACCCAAATCCGATCAGGGGATCTCCTAGACGGAGCCGCTCAACCTCAATCAAACAATCAAGTTAGCCGGGCAGTCGTGTCCCAAGATTTGAATACGGGTGGCAACATATCGTTGAGTACTCGTCTGAATCGGAATTTCTCCAACTCAACGAATAGCACTATCAATCCCCGCTATGTCGCCAGCACAACGCTTAGTTTGCGTCAGCCTCTTCTCAGCGGCTATGGTCCCGATGTCGCCAAAGCCCGCCGCCGTTTAGCCCGGCTTTCGCTCGATCAAGCCAATCTCGATTTTCAAGCCACCGTTCTCCAAGTCGTGAACACGGTGGAATCTTCCTATCATTTGCTGGCCTTCGCTCAAGAGCAATTGAACGTTCGCCAAGCGGCATTAGATCTAGCCAACGCCCTGTTATCAGAGAATAGGACGAAAATGGATACAGGCATAGCCACCAGCCTCGACGTTCTTCAAGCGGAGGTTGGCGTAGCCAATGCGACCGACCGCCTCTTGCGGGCCGAAAAAGCCCTAGAAGATGCTAAAGACCGCTTGATCACCGTCATTGGGGACGAGACTCTCCGGGAACGCCCATTAAATGTAGAGGCGCCAGACGTAGAGGATCCCATCGAGCCGGATGTGGAATCGACCTTTAATCGCGTTATCGAAAACGCCCCCCGCTACTTGACGCTACTCAACCAAAGGCACCAACGGGAAATCGAGTTGAGAAGGGCTAAGCGCAATCGCCTGCCATCCCTTAATCTCAATGGCGACTATTCGCTGACAGGTCTCGAAGGCTCGCTGGAAGGCGCCTACGATGACGTCACCGAGGCTGATAGCTATAACTGGCAGTGGTCCCTATCCCTCGACCTTCCCTGGGGGCTCAATGAAAGGCGGGCCAATTACATAAAGGCCCAAATCCAACTGGATACCGAAGATGCCAGAGCAGTTAGAGAAGAGCAGCGATTGATTCGCGACACGAGAATCGCGGTGAGAGACGTGACTACCGCCATCGAGGGAATCGGTATAAGAGAACTCGCTACCAAACTTAGCATCGAGGAATTTGAAATGGAAAAGGCCAAGTTCGATGCGGGCTTAAGCACCGGCCGACAGGTACTAGAGGCGCAACAAAGAATGGATGAATCTAGAGTGGAAGAGCTGCAGGCGAAGATCGATCTTCTGGATGCCTACTCGGAATTGAGGGAACTCGATGGAGCTTCGCTCGAGCGCTACGGAATTGAATTCGAATAACGGATAGCGAATGGACTCGTCTCTAAACATTGCGGTCATTTCTGATACGCATGACAACGTACCCAGAAATTTGATTTCGGCGATAGAGCCAGCAGACGAAATCTGGCACCTCGGAGACATCTGCGAGTTGGAATCATTGCAACGCCTGCGGTCCCTTGGCCCCGAGTTTCTGTCCGTACAAGGCAATTGCGATCCATATGAACAATCTCCACACTCACTCGTTCTAGAAAGATTCGGAGTACGCTTCCGATTGCAACATCGACCACCTCAAACTCCGGACTCCTCAGTGGATGTCGTTCTGTTCGGACATTTGCACTATCCCGTTAAACGCAAAACCGACTTTGGATACGAACTTAACCCAGGCGCCGTAAATGGACCGAGAGATGGCAGCAAATCTTCGTTCGCTTGGCTCTCATTCGCAAGCGAGAGTGTTTGGAACTGGAAGTTAGCCGCGATCTGACTACTGAATTCGATCCAAACTAAATTCGCCTGAGGTACAATAGGTTCAGCCTAGGGGGAAGTTGTCGATTTTAACCTTTCCCCAGAATTCTAAGCCTCTATTATTCGAAAATATGCCAGCAGTCCGCGAAACCGCTCAGAAGTTCAGTATCATGAGTTTTAATATCGCGCACGGACGGGGCCTGTCCATCTACCAGGGATTTCACAGTTCGAACGGCATCAGAAAAAATCTCGAGAAGATTTCCCGGCTCATCAAACGACACTCTCCAGACATTGTCGCCTTTCAGGAAATCGATCAATCTTCCCACTGGAATCGCCACATAGACCTGCTGAAGCACCTCCAAGAGGAAAGCGGTTACCCTCATGCAGAACATGGGATACACAACACCCGGTTCGGTCGCAAACCCTTGTGCTACGGGAACGCGTTTCTCTCAAAGTATCCAATATCCGAATGCATTGTCACTCCTTTTGGCAATCGCAACCTTGGGGAAAAGGGATTCATGGATGCACGGTTCGTAGTTGGCTCCAGGAGCATCGACATAATCAACCTCCACCTGGACTTCGGCTCGAGAAGAGCCCGAATTGCCCAGATCGAACCCATTCTAGACCGAATTAAGCGATTCTCGGAATCGCAAGCTCAAGACACTCCACCCATCATTTGCGGCGACTTCAATAGCTGCTCTCGTCGTTTCAGCGACGCTGTCCGCCAATTCCTTATAAAGGTAGCCCACCACGCCCACTATACATACCACCCGCAAAACAAGCGGACGTTTCCAGCCCATTTCCCCTCAAGAGGATTAGATTTCGTCCTTGTTCCCAAGCCGTTTAACGTTTCTCGGGCTGAGGTCATCAAAAGCTTCGCCTCCGACCATTTGCCCGTTCAAATCGACGTCGAACTCATCGGGAAACCAGCAGGGCTCAATGGATTGGCAGCCCAATCCCAGGAGCGCAGCCGTTGAGAATCCCTTGCCCTAGAAAAAACGAAAGCCCCAAACCGGCAAGGGCTTGAGGCTCTCAAAATAAAAAAGGGGGATGATTCTAGCTAGCTTACGTGATTTGAAACCAGCTTCGTCATTTCAAACATCGTAACTTTGTCTTTACCATCGAAGACAGCTCTCAAATTGTCGTCCGCAATGATCTCTCGCTTGTTTGAAGGATTCTGCAAATTGTTGGATTTGATATAATCCCAGAGTTTCTTCGTCACTTCAGTGCGAGGTAGGGGATCCGCGCCCACAACCGCAGCAAGAGCTGCGTCTGGGGTAACGGGTTTCATGAATGCCGCATTGGGCTTTTTATTAGATGAACCTTTAGCCATAAGACGACTTCGATACTCCGTTATAGAACCGACGCAAACCTAAACACCTCGAGAATCGCAAAAACTTGCGATTTAATGCTTTAGAAAGGGTCTTTTGGTAAATTCACTGCTAATTATTGGTAGTTTTCAATCCATGACAAACTTGGAGCAAAACCCGTATATCCAGAGCCCAAAGCTCAATCCAAACCAGTTTATAGGTATCCTTGCCGACAAAATTGACCTTGTTCTAGAATTTTTCACTTGTACCGTTAAGCTCGACAGTCAACCGATAGCGGCGTCTCAAAAGGTATCTTATGGAATTTGATCGAACGATTCAGCAACCCCAAGCTAGCTGCTCGCTATCAGCTTTTTGAAAAATTGCCCTCCTGAGAACATGAATAAAGGCCAAACCCGTATTGTTGTCATTGAAGATCAGATCATGCTGCGAGATCTTGTCACTAGCCTCGCCTCAAGCATACCCGGCGTCACCGTTGTCGGAGAAGCCGTGGACGGAAGGGAAGGCCTGAGGCTTTGCGAAGATGAAAAACCGGACCTGGTTATATTCGATCTGTTCCTACCCAGCTTGAATGGATCTGAAATCCTCAGGCAATTTGGCAAGACGTATCCCAAAACCCGTTTCATCGCCATTTCCGCCAATTTCACGCCAGATTCGATACGCGAACTGCTCGAATTGGGCTGCCACGGCATCATCGCCAAAAGTTCATCGGCCTCTAAGCTAACCGAGGGCTTCAAAGAGGTGTCTGAGGGCGGAAGCTATTTGTGCCCCATGGCAGCCAGCCTATTGCGTGAATCACACATTTCCCGTTCTCAAACCGGGCGCCGCAAAGGCCGCCTCTCCAATCGAGAACGCGAAGTGCTTCAGGCTGTGGCCGAGGGATTCAGCACCAAGCAGATTGCCGAGAAGCTTGATGTTAGCGTGAAAACCATCGAGGCCCATCGAGCCAATCTGATGAAAAAACTGGAAGCCAGAAGCGCCGTCGAACTGACTCGCTGCGCCTACGAAATGGGGATTATCGAGCTTCCCAATCGCTACAGCCAACCCTCGCACGACGAACGGCCACGCCAGATCTAGCTGGCTCAGCCGATCCACACTCAAGCCTCCAGGCAAAACTTTTAAGGACGCAAATCCCTTGATTATATTACACTTGTAGTCCATTGATGGTTGAACATTATCCAAACGAATCGGAAACGAGCTGAAACCCAGCCGATTTATATGGGGATACGCTTGACTCGATTGTTGAAACGCTATTTCACCAACATTCTCGCAGCGGCAATTAGATCCCCAAAATTAAACATTGGCGAATCGCTTAGTTCCCCTTGCTGAAAATTCAATTTCCCTACCTCCATGTACGACGAAAAACCATATCTAGATCAGGCAACTGAAATCCTTGGATCTGGCGGATGGATCATGATTCCGCTATTCATCCTAGGCCTGATAGCATTTTACGTAGCCGCCAGGCTTTGGGTATTCTTCCTTCGCGGACACTTTCGCAAGACCTCGATGGAAAAGTGTGAAGCCTGGGTGAAGGATTCATCAAAAGCAGAGGGCCAGGTGGGCGAAATCATTCGCTACTCGCAGGATGGCGTTGAATCGCTCAACGACATTCAAAACCGTTTCGCAGAGATCCGTACGGCCGAGATGCCCCGTCTAAACCAAAACATAACCTTCCTGACCATCGTGGTGAACACCGCTCCGTTGATGGGTCTGTTAGGAACTGTTTTGGGCATGTTGACCACATTCTACGGTATTTCCCTCGGCGGATCGGAAAGCACGACTAATATCGTCGCCAGCGGGATTCACGAAGCGCTGATCACCACTCAGATGGGACTCTGCTTGGCAATCCCCGGATATTTCGTCATCTATTACTTGAGACAGAAAGTCATCGACTACGAAGGCTTTCTCGTTCGCTTGGAGAGCATCACCCTGCAACAATTCCGGAATCGAGTCGCTAGCTAGCCAACGAAAAACTGAACACCCCGAAATTTCGAAATGAGCACAAATTATAAGGCATCGAATCAAGAAGGTAGCTTCTTCGTGAATGGAATTCTCGGAATAGCATTCACAGCCGGAATCTTCATTGTCCTGCCCGCCATGCATATCCTTGGTCAAATCACCATGGAATCGCGGGAAGTCGTCACAATGGACTCTAGTGAAGCGCCGCCACCACCACCGCCCGAGGATCTTCCCCCACCACCTGAAGATAAAGAAGAACTAGAGAAGCCCGAGGTTGAAGAACCGCCCCCGCCAATGACCCTTAACCAATTGGAAATGGCCCTCAACCCTGGCGCAGGCGATGCCGTAGGCGACTTTGGTTTTGGCGACTTCGATACCGGTATCGACGCCATGGCAGATATGGAGATTTTCGATCTGCGTGATGTCGATAAGTTGCCCAGAGCCCTATTTCAAGTAGAGCCGAATTATCCTTACGCCCTAAAACAGGCTAAGATTGCCGGCTGGGTGCAACTGGAATGGGTTATAGATGACAGCGGCAAGGTACTCCGCCCTCGCGTAGTGAAATCTTCCCATCGCGAATTCAATCAGCCCGCCATCGAGTCGATCATGCGATCGAAATGGTCGCCCGCCAAGAAAGGCGGAAAGAATGTGGCCGTACGCGTGACCCAACGCATGGATTTCAATCCGTAAGCCAAGAGCTTAGCCAATATTTTCTCTAGCCCTCCATCGAGAGGGCTATTTTTTCACCTATTAATTCCTACAAATGTAAGATTTTGCTTGCCCTATAAGACTACAATTGTAGGATTTAGTTCGCTGATTAACTGAACCCCCTGACACACTATGAGTACTCAATACACCCCATCAGATATATCTCACGCCCGATACACCCCACTTCTTATAGGACTTTTCGGCACGGCTTCTTTAACCGCCTTACTGCCCATTCTTCAGGTCCTTCCGAATCTCTTCATGGATCCCCCTGAAATCGCGAACTTCGATACGGCCTATGACGATCCCCCTATCGTTTTCGAACCGCCAAAGCCAGAACCCCCGAAAGCGAAAAAGCTCAAGAAGCCTGAGCTAGATAGACCACTACAAAAGATCCCGCTCGAAAAACTGCCCGATCTGTTCCGGGTTGGTTCGGGACCCGCCACCTACCAACTAGGAGGGAACTACATTGAATTCATCGAAACGGATGATCTCGGTGGAATCTTCGAGTTACGAGATCTCGATCGAACCCCCAACGCAATCACATCTCCCAACTCTCCTTCACTTGTCAGAACCATTGCCGTCGAGAGAAACGGTCGCAGACCCATCCCCTTCAGAGTCGATAACGATCTGTTCGGAACCCGCATTTGCATTCGGAGGTGGGTAAAGTTTTAACCGAATAAAATGATGAGGATTTTCTGGTCTCAACTCATACGATTCGACTGACAAGGAAGTTGTAGGCGGGTAGCTCTCTAAAATGGTCCATTCCGATAAATCCGCCGATCCCTCCAATTCATAACTTACCCCTGGTACGCTTTCCCAAGTGGCGTACATTCTGCCCAGCAAGTTTGGGTCTTTTGCAAATTGGATTTCTAGACCGAGGTTGAATTTATCCAGTGGTCGAGAGTCTTCTGTGTCTGTAATTCCATCATTGTCGTCATCGGTGTCTGCATTGTTGCCCGTTCCATCGCCGTCCGTGTCTACACTCTCCGTAGAGTCCAAAGGAAATGCGTCAGCATTGTCTCCTGTTCCATCGCCGTCGGTGTCTACACTCTCGGTAGAGTCCAGTGGCAGATCGTCTTCAGTATCCAACACTCCGTCACCGTCGTCGTCCGTATCAGCGTTGTTGCCAGTGCCGTCACTATCGGTGTCAACATTCTCGGTAGAGTCTAGAGGAAACGCATCTGCAGTATCAAGGGCACCATCACCGTCATCATCAGTATCAGCGTTGTTGCCAAGACCGTCATCATCGGTGTCTAAACTTTCTTGATTGTCGAGAGGGAAGGCGTCTCCTGAATCGCTGACACCATCTCCATCATCGTCTGAGTCGGCGTTGTTCCCTATACCATCTCCGTCAGTATCCAGAGTCTCATCAGGATCTAATGGTAACGCGTCTTCCAAGTCGTCAACACCGTCTCCATCATCGTCATCGTCTGAGTTATTACCGATGCCATCCCCGTCTGTATCAAGACTTTCGCTAGCGTCTAAAGGGAACGCATCCTGAAGATCGTGAACCCCGTCGTTGTCATCATCAGTGTCCGCATTATTGCCAGTGCCGTCGCTGTCGGTATCCATTGACTCGTTCGGATCTAAGGGGAACGCATCAGTAGTGTCTGGCACCCCGTCATTGTCATCGTCAAGATCCACTCTATCGGTCATCCCATCTCCATCAGTGTCAACGTCGGCAGCCTGCGACACGGTAAGAATCTCGGTACCGATTATTACCTCCGCTGATCTCTGTGAAGTGCCATTATTCGCGAAGTAATTGAAATTTACATTCCGAGAGCTTGATCCAGCCGAAACGCTTGAGCTTATCCAGTCGCTCTCCTCAACAATTTGCCATTCTCCATCTGACGTAATTTGCACATCAAGCACTCCACTCTCACTGGTTAAGTTGGCCGATTCAGGAGAGATGGCAATGGATGGCCCTGCGTTCTTAGTACCAATGATTTCCATGGCGTAGGAATCCTCTTCGCTTGAGGTCGAACTCTCTTCATAAGACCAAGCAACGTAGTTTTCTGAATCATACTCGCCGAGGAGGCTCAGTTCTAGCTCAAAAGTTTCCCCAGCCTCGGCTGTGAAACCCGCATCAGCCACAAGTGATAGCCAATAGCCGCTCAAAGCATTTTCTATTTCCGCATCGCTGAGCGTTTCCTGTATCAATATCTTCCCTGCTGTGTTAGATAATCTAATACGCAGATCTGGTACTGTCCCACGCTTCTGCATACGTAATCGCAGTTCCTCCAATACCCGCATGTCTTCTCCCACACTGAAACTTTGGGTCGAAGAGTCCTCGACGTAATAATTAGTAGAGTGGTCTTCCCCTAAGGCCACGCTCTCTGCGGCTGCATAACTATCCGATGGTATCAGCGCGATCGTTTCGCTGACAGATGCGCCTTCCGGAGTGGTGGCTTCAAGCCAGAACATTGAAGGCTCGTTAATTGGGCCCGTTTCCTGCAACTGACTGGTTCCCAGTGGCTCGCTCCTGTCTCCCTTGAACCCGCGGTACCATTGCAATGACATCTCTGGCAATCCAACCGCTCTGGACCGGAGCGTTATGTTGCTTCCAGGTTTAACGTACCTCACAGCCTCGTGCTCCTCAAATTCAGGTATCGCTGGCAAACTCTTCCGGTACGCTGCGACGATCGGAGTAGATAGCTCTATAGTATTGGCATTATCTGCAGATTCGGGACTCGATGACGAAACTCCCAAAGCATAGCCTTCGTAATTGAGCGAGGGATTGGAAAAGTAAGGGACTCTGTCCTCATCGGTCTTCGAGTATGACATTATTGTCATGACCTCCAGATCATCTATATGATGTCCGTAAGAGTAGTCAAACAGCCCAGGTCCTTTTGCCGCTACCCTATCATGCGCACAACCCAAATTGTGCCCAATCTCATGAGTAAAAGCATGCCACGAGTTTGTGCTTTGAGCCTCAGTCACGCTGAAAGCCAATTCGGGATCACCGTCCAAGTTATCCAACATGAAAGCTATGCCTGCGGTGCCATCATCTGTTCCACCGTTCCTCAAGAGAGCGACAAGATCCGCACCATGGTTTTCTCGCTGCTCATGAATCCCGTCAGCGAAACCATCATCTTCTTCTTGCAAACGATCAAGATCAGTTCCCATTTCATCCTGGACTTCAACGTAGTCTACTAATTCAACCCCGACCATTCTGAGCCTAGTCGTCAGCCCGCTGTTTTCAAAGCCCTCGTTGGCCACCTCGACAAGCTCGATACTCCTCGCTACCGCACCATTTCCCCCCCCGTAATAATCCCTCATGGCTGGAGTGTACAACATCAGTATATCTATAGTTGATACGTCATCAGTACCGTATGCAGGAGATAGCAATGCCCCAGAGAGCAAAAACCCCAAGAAAAAGACGTTACGCACAATCAGCCTAACTAGATTCAAGGGCGGGCAGAGGGATTAAGGTTTTCGACACAGGTTTGGCACACCATAGCGACCTCCAAATCGATTTCCGAGACATACTGGAAACCATTTGAGCCATTACGTAAAGAGTACTCGCGTCGATTACCTGGGTCGCTAATCGCCATCGATATGGCGTCCCCGACGAAAGCGATGACTGTACTGCTCATGTTATCAGACCCGTACGATGCTCTAACTACCGCCCGCCCAGGGCCGATTGCACCAGCCTTGGTAATCGTCAATTCCGTCTGGCCTAATAACGGCAGGCTCATAGTGAACTTATCGCCAGGGTCTGAAGAACTCAGTCTTTCACGCAACTCCTCTGGCGAGGGATTTAGAATGCCCCTCCATTCACGAATAATATGGTCATGCTCTTCTACAGAGCTAGACCCGCTATAACTATTATCTGAATCAAAAAAAACGTCTACGATACTATTACTTGGGATTTCAGGCTCTTCCGTAATCTCCCTTGTGGGAGGCTCCGTATTTTGGCTCAATGTTTCTCGAGAGACGCTGGGCTCATCAGGTTGGACAAGGGGATTGGGGGCCTTTTTTATGAACCAGATAAGAGAGGATATAAGCACGATTAAGCCTAAAAAATAAGCACCGTATCTCTTTTGATCTTTCATCAGTCGTCAGCGGGACGTCTCAAATTCAGCTGCTAATCTGAGACAAAGAGCTTCTATCACGCTTCGCCTGTTGAAAAATTAAATTTATCATTGCTTGGAGCCCACTATTTCGCCCGGTTCTAATGAGAGATTCTCGAATGGGTTTTCGATACCTTCCGGCACAGGGAGCCGCTAGGGCGACCGGAGCGGGAAGGATCTTCCAATTGCCTTGTGGCAAACCCGCTCGGGGTTAGCAAGCCTAGGGATCTGTGCGGGCGCTGCTTGTTGTAATAGTCGCGCCGGCCCGAGGAGAGCACTAACTCTTCAATGGCCCAGTTCTACGGGAGAAGGTCAATGGAAATACCGTTAATTCTGTACGTGTTTAATTTGCAATGAAATGGCGGAGAAGGAGGGATTCGAACCCCCGGTAGGGTTACCCCTACAACTGATTTCGAGTCAGTCCCATTCGACCACTCTGGCACTTCTCCTTGAATGGAAGGTGGCATGAAAGCTACTAGCGGTCGCATTGCAAGATCCATTCTATGAGTCTGCTAGAGGTATTACTTGGGACTGGCCTAGATCCTTACCCCTACCCGCCTTAGGAGAAGCTAAGGTATTTACGCAAATTCTAACATACTCCAAATCAGCAGCTTAAGAGCCAGGCTGATAATCCGTTGTCAGAGGGGTTCGCCCAGAAGGGCAAATCAAATCCTAACAATCCTAATGAAATACAGTACGATCAAAAACGCAGTGCTCGCTCTCCTGATATTGGCAGGCGCCTCACAACTCTCAGCAAACTTCTATTCTTTTAAAGATGGATCGCCTATCGCAGGGAAGATCCTAAGGATAGACGGCGAGGATGTCACCATCGTCGGTGAATCAGGAAAATCGAGTGTCCATGACATTTCTTCGTTTGACGAGATTAGCCGCTCGCAGATCGAGTCTTGGAGAATCGCTAATCCGGAAAAGGCAGACGTTCATACGAAATGGGACAAGCAGCCTATAATTGTATCCAATAAGCTGCCACAACTACCAACTCGGTTCCGCGATCAGAAGTTCAGCGGAGAAGCCAGTGTGGAACTCATCCTCGACAAGTCTGGGAACGTGCTCAGCGCGGCGATCAAATCAGCAAGTCACGACGAATTAAAGGCCCCAACTATTGAAGCCACCAAAGCTTGGAAATTCCAGCCAGCCATGGTCGGTGGTCAGCCAGTTAAATCAAAGCTTCGCGTGCCTTTTAGCTTCGTGAACGCCCCTCAAAAAGAAGGCAGAGTAATCGATCAAGTTCTCCCCTATTCTGAACAATCGCCATTCGCTCTTTAGAACCAAAATTAGCCACTGAAGGATTCGAGACACTCGCTTCGATTCCGACAAAAACAAAAAAGCGATCCGTTTAACCGGATCGCTTTTTCTTTAAATTCGCTTCGAGCAATAACGCTTACTCGCCATCGTCTTCCCCGATTTGGAAGCGGGAGAAACGATTGATTTTCATGTTTTCCCCAAGCTTAGCGATTTGCTCATTGAGGACTTCCTGCACCGTTTTCTCGCCATCTTTGACAAAAGGCTGATCCAGCATGCAGGCAGTAGAATAGTACTTATTCAATTTACCCTCGATAATCTTCTGCACTGCCGCAGGAGGCTTACCCTCGGCTTGAGAAGCGGCAATTTCGCGCTCCTTTTCAACTAGCTCCTCAGGCACATCTTCGCGGCTAATACATATCGGGTTCACCGCAGCTACGTGCAGACACAGATCTTTGACGAAGGTTTTGAAATCATCCGTCTTAGCGACGAAATCGGTTTCGCAGTTCACTTCAATCAAAACGCCTACTTTGCCACCTAGATGGATGTAGGATTCAATAAGCCCTTCCGAAGTATCTCGTCCTGCCTTCTTGGATGCAGAAGCGATTCCCTTTTTCCTAAGAATCGTAATCGCCTGCTCCAAGTCGCCATCTGATTCGGTCAATGCCTTCTTGCAGTCCATCAGCCCCGCGCCGGTTTGGCCCCGTAGCTCTGCCACTTGTTTCGCTGTGATGCTCATTTAATTGATAATTTTCCTGAAATTGAAATGCCTGAAACCTAGGAATCCTTTTTATCATCCTCCTTAGGCTCCTCAGGAGCTTCTTCTGAAGCCTCCTCCTTCACAGGTTCCGGTTCTGCAGCTTTTTCCTCATCCTCTACAGGTTCTTCAACTGCTTCGGGCGCTTCAGCTTCGGGTTCTGCTTCAGCCTCGGCAGCCCCCTTTGGTTGAGCCGGGGGCGCGGGAACCGGCGCGGGCGCCTCGGCCTCAGGCTCTTCAGCGGCTTCCGAACTCTGATCTGCGGCTTCTTCAGCTTGCGGAGCCTCAGCTGCCATTTCTTGAGCAACAGCCGTAGCTGGGGTCTGAACACCAGCCTTTTCCTGTTTCGCTTGACGCTGGGAAAGTCCTGACTGGATGGCTTCCACTAAAACTTCCAGGATGATCCGAATCGATTTAACCGCATCATCATTCGACGGTATCGGATAATCTACTACGGTTGGGTCGGAATTTGTATCAACAAGGGCGGCAACTGGTATTTCGCAGCGCCTCGCCTCAGCGACAGCGATCTCCTCGTACTTAACATCGACCACTATCATCGCGGCGGGAGGCTTCTCCATTTTGACGATGCCTTCAAAATTGCGATTCATCCGCTCCATTTCACGGCGAATGGCGGACCCTTCCTTTTTAGGCAACTTGGCCAAGCTGCCATCCGCTTCCATCTTCTGATACCTCTTGTATTTGGCGATACTGCTGGAAATCGTTTGCCAATTAGTCAGCATCCCACCCAGCCAACGGCTTGCGCAAAAAGGCATGCCGCAATCGGCCGCCGCTTCTCGGATTACTTCTTGAGCTTGGCGCTTGGTTCCCACAAGCAAAACTTCCCCCCCATTTGCCACTGCTTCCTCGAGGAAATCATAGGCTTTTTTCAAGCCGTCATAGCTTTTGGAGAGATCTATAATCGAGATCCCTTGGCGGTGATCAAAAACGAAGCTCTTGGACTTCGGGTTCCAGCGTTTGACTTGGTGTCCGAAATGGACACCTGCTTCCAGCAGGTCGGTCAGTTCGATATTCATAATTGGTTCGTCAAAACGCCTTTTGGCGCAGGCGAAAATTAAGCCGCCTTGGACGATATTTATTAGGTTTTAGTCTAGTGGTTTTCTTAAAAGAGGGCAAAGCTAGGCCTGCACCCCCTGTTGGCAAGCGGTAATTTGTCACAAATTCCCGAATTTTGAAGGAAATGGCATTGACAAGGGAATTCGATTCCCGCTTTTCTCCCCACTCTTCGTTTTCCAGAGACGAGGACTTAAATTTTTCAAGTATTGCAGGGTGGAGCAGTCTGGTAGCTCGTCAGGCTCATAACCTGAAGGTCCCTGGTTCAAATCCAGGCCCTGCACCCAATCGAGGCCCATTAGTGAGAACTGATGGGCCTCGTCCATATCCCAACTTTAGTGTACCAAGTATACGTTATTCGAAATTCGGATGGACGATTCTACATTGGCGTGTCCGAAGATATGGAAAATCGAGTGACGCAGCACAATACGGGCGTGTCCAAATGGACAAAAGCCAGAGGGCCATGGATGCTCCGATGGACGAGCGAAGCCATGTCCATCACTGACGCTAGGAAGCTAGAGAATCTTCTGAAGCGCATCCCTGGTTCTTTCCGAAGCCGAAGGCTGAGATCAGGAGGGCACGGCACGGCCAAACAATCCACGCCCCACGGTCTCTGCGTAACCCCATAGCGGGCGAAGACGGATGCACCCAACCGAGGCCCGTTAGCGAAAGCTGATGGGCTTCGTCCCTTTCCTCGACTCCATTGCACGTCGGACGAGATCAACCGGTTGCATCCACATGGACTTGAAAAGAGGCATAGACAAACAATGCTCGCAGGTTCGTTCCGATCCCATTCCATCTATCCTACCGAACCATGAAATCGCTTTTGCCCTTAATCCTTCTGGTCGCTTTGACGGCAAATCTTCAAAGCGCCTCGTCACCTAACATAGCTTTCATCATAGCGGACGATCTTGGGGCTGAGGACACAGGATTTATGGGGAATCCCGACGTTCGTACTCCGGCCCTAGACGAATTGGCAGAGCGATCAACGATTTTTGAGCGTCTCTACGTCGCTTCGCCAAGCTGCGCTCCTTCCCGTGGCGCCATGCTATCCGGCCTGATGCCCTTTCGAAACGGAGCGGAGCCCAATCACACCTATGTCCGTGACGACGTCAGGCAACTTCCTCGCTACATGCGAGATCTTGGCTATGAAGTCGCGGCTATCGGGAAAATTGCTCACGGTAAGGACGAACGAGCAGGATTCGATTACGTTGATCGAGATATATCCTTGGAAAATATAGGGATGGTATCCGATTTCCTAAGCCAACGCGAAAGCGACAAGCCTTTGCTCCTGATGGTGGGAATCAAAGATCCCCATGTGCCCTGGCCAAATAGGCCATTTCCCCACTATGAGCCCGAATCTCTCACCCTTCCTGTTAAATTGATCGATACAAAGGATACGCGGCTCGAACTCGCTCGATACTATACAGATGTCGAACGCATGGACCAGCAAGTAGCAGCCACTCTCGAGGCGATAGAAACCTACCTGGGCCCCGAAACGATTATCTTCTTTACCAGCGATCACGGAGCCCAATTGCCCTACGGAAAATGGAACAACTATGAATCAGGCGTTAGAGTGCCCATGCTTGTCTCCTGGCCTGGCGTAGCAGAATCGGGCAAACCTAGCAGAGCACTCATCTCCTTTGTAGACATCCTTCCCACCTTGATAGAAATTGCTGGAGGAAATCCACCAGAGACCGGGTATCGGTCCAACCAAATCGATGGTCGCTCGTTTCTTAGTTTGATCAAAGGCGAATCCATTCGACATCGAGACTACGTGTTCAGCACCAACTCATCCGCCGCCCATCACACCTATCCCCTCAGATCCGTCTGCAACGATCGCTTTCGCTATATTCGCAACGTTTATCCCAAACTGAACTTCACTTGCCAGACAGATCACAATCCGACGGCTCAAAGCCATAACCTTTGGGTTTCGTGGGTTAGTATCGCCAAGCTGGATCCCAATATCGCTCGAAAGGTTCAAGAATACCACCAAAGGCCCGTCGAAGAATTGTACGATCTCCAAGCCGATCCAAACGAGCAGCGCAATCTGGCAGACGATCCTGAATACGTTCAAACTCTGCGAAAACTTAGAGCTATCACTGATAATTGGATACGTCTCAGCGGCGATACGCTAGAAATGCATGGTGAACCCATGCGACCCCTTTACCCGTTAGAGCTTTGAGAAACTGCCTGTCTAATTCTTCATTTGAAGGATGCCGCAAGTTAGCGGGCGATCTCACGGGTACGTCCCGCCACGGCGGGACTACGGCGGCGCAAGCCGAGTAGCCATTTGAAAGCGCAGAACAGGCATCCTGCCTGTAAGCATAAGTAGCGGTCACAGGCTGGAAGCCTACGCTACGATTTGAGGCCTATCGCGAAAACCTAGCGAAATAGAATAGACGGTACTTGGCACCCGCGAAGCATTTCCGTAGTCGAGCTTCCGATGATCAAACTTCGGATACGGTTGTGCCCGTAAGCGCCCATGAGCAGCAAGTCGATTTCCTGGTCTTTCACGTATTCGACTACTCGCGTGGCAGTTTCTCCATGAAGCATCTGGCAATTCAACGATTCTACAGAGCCCTGCAATTCGGATTCCGCGCTTTGCAAGCGCTTCAGGCGGTCTTCCTCTTTCTCATTGGGACTCACCGTAACTACATGGACTTCGATACCCTTGAAAATAGGAGAGCTTTTGACGAATTGTATCGCCTTTCGGCAGCTTTCCGAATCGTCATAGGAAATCAGAGCTCTCTTGATCGGCTTAAAATCCCTCGAGGCCACGAAACAAGGCTTCGTCGCAGCCCTCGCTACCCGTTCCATAGTTGAGCCCAAATGCTCGGTAGCGAAGTTGGCATTCTCTCCTCGCTTGCCCAGCAAGATCATGTCCGCTTGTTCTTCGAGCTCCTTGAGGCTATCAACCAGGAATCCCGTCTTGTGCGTCTTTTTGATCGATCGACTGTATCCATTTTCCTCAATCAACTTGGCTGCCTGCCCCAAGGTGACCTCCGCCTTCTTCTTCTCTAGTTCCTGAAGCTGCCCCATGACCGCCTGAAACGGCTGCAGCCCCAGACTTCCACTCAGGTCGGCGACAAAAGGCACTTCAAACTGACGGAGATCCGTGACATAGACAACCTCTATCTCTATGTCGAGGCGCGAGGCGATCCAAGCGGCATATCGCGAACAAGAAATACCGTATTGCGATCCGTCGATACAAACGAGAAGCCGATACATAGATACGAGTCTAGACTACGGCGTTTGCCGGGACAACAGTATTTTTGGTAACGCAAAGAATACCGTCGCGAACAAAGATTCCATCTTTCGAATACCCATCCAGTTTCCCATCCGGGCTCAGCCTAACGTTGTCTCCAATGCGAGCGCCTTTATCGATGATGGCATTCTTTACTTCGCAGTTCATGCCGACTCCGATATCTGGAATGCCTTGCTCCCGATTCCTCGCTCGATCAGCTGAGCTCTCAAATGTGTCGGATCCCATCATAACAACGTTTTCCAATCGTGCCCCCTCCCTCAAAGTGGACCTGATCCCGATTACACAACGCTTCAGATAGGAATCCGTGATGATACAGCCATCGCCAACGATGACGTGGTTTATCGAACAGCGATTGATTTTGCTGGCTGGAAGATAACGGGCTCTCGAATAGATTGGGTTGCCTTGGGAGAAGAAGTTAAACTTGGGAACGGGATCCGCCAACTGCAGGTTGGCCTCGAAAAATGCTTGCACCGTACCGATGTCTTCCCAGTAACCCTCAAATGCATAAGCCACCAATTTTCTACTGCTCAAGAGGCCCGGAATTATTTCCTTACCGAAATCCGTGGCGCTGCTGTTCAAAGCTTCGACCATGGTTTCCCGATTGAAGACGTAGATACCCATCGAGGCTAAGCAGCGCTTCTCGCCACCGGAATTCTTTTTCAAGTTGGCCTCGATGGAGTCCGAAATGGCTAAACCATCGATCACCTCCGGATCGGTCGGCTTCTCCACAAATTCTTGAATCTGTAAATCATCGGCAACCCGCATCAATCCCAAACCTTCCACTTGAGAGACGGGAAATGGTATTGCTGAAACCGTAACATCCGCCTCCGATTCAATGTGCTGGGCAATGATCTTTCTGAAATCCATCCGGTACAACTGGTCGCCCGACAATATCAGAACGTAATCGTAGTCTACGCTGGCAAAATGATGAATATTCTGCCGAACCGCATCCGCCGTTCCCTGATACCAGTTATCGCCTTGCTCAGTCTGTTCGGCAGATAGGATGTCCACTCGGCCACCACCAAAAGGATCGAACCGATATGTATCTTGAATATGGCGATGCAGGGACGCGGTGTTGAATTGAGTGAGCAAGTAAATGCGGTTGATTTCGGAATTCAGGCAATTGCTGATCGGTATGTCCACCAAGCGATACTTGCCAGCCAGCGGCACAGCTGGCTTACAACGTTCTCTTGTCAGAGGATGGAGGCGCGATCCACGTCCTCCACCCATTACTACGGCAATCACTTTTTTATCCATGGAATATCTCAGCTTCACTCAGCCAAAACGAAAGAAAGCCAAGATATCGGGAGAGACAACTTCAAAACCGTTACGGTTTAGACAATTTTTCCGATCAAATCCGTGATGCCAAACGGTTTACGGATCGAATTCCTTTGGATCAGAGAATCCTTTTCAATGACTAAGAGCGATCTTCTGTATCTTCTGGTGCACCATTCGAGCCGCTTGCTTAACATTGTCCTTGGTGGACCGTGCTTGCAACCACTCGAGCTGAGTCGACAAAATCGCATTCACGTTGGGCCTCAAATCCTCTCCAGTGCCTCGAGTCTCTATCGGCTCCAGACCGGCGATTTTGCGAATTCGGTGGATATTCGACAGCTGGAACAGCATGAAGTCTCGAACGCTAATCCGACCTTCGTCATCCCGTGGACAACCTGCGTCCACCGACAACTGGACCCAGCCTCGCGAACATTTCAATCGCGAGGCCATTTCCTCGATGGACAAAGGCGACTCTTCAGCAGGAATCATCAGTCCACTTTCGCGCCAACAGCCCAATTTGTAAAGCTTTTGTAAACAAGGATGTTGCCTAATCCAATCCCCCAA
This sequence comes from uncultured Opitutaceae bacterium, assembly GCA_964521705.1. Taxonomy (GTDB): domain Bacteria; phylum Verrucomicrobiota; class Verrucomicrobiia; order Opitutales; family Opitutaceae; genus Pelagisphaera. Next base: position 28,740 of record CAZFUD010000008.1, read on the forward strand.
GCCACCTAAGAAGGAGCGAACAGCTTGGCTAATCAGATAATCATCGCAGCGCCCATCGTCTCGTTCGTGAACGGATCCACCAGAATAAAGGATCCTGTAGAGCGATTCATTTTGTAGGGGTCGTAACACAGCGGGGCCGCTGTCCTCAGAGAAATACGTCCGATATCGTTAAGGTGGAACTCAAGGTCATCCTCGATCTTGTGGAGCGTATTAATGTCCACCTTGTATTTGATGTCGCGAATCACCGCCTTGGTATCCTTGGTCGTGTGCCTAAGGATGAACTTCCCTCGGCTGCTGAGCGGCTTTTCACTGAACCAGCAAATCATCGCCTCGATATCCTGTCCGACGCTCGGAGGATTATTTGGTTTCGCGATCATATCGCCACGGCTGATATCGATTTCTCGATCTAATGTTATGGCAGCGCTTAGCGGAGCGAAAACTTCCTTCAGCTCCCCATCCATCGTGTGGACCGCCTTGATCACGGCGTTAAAACCGGACGGCTGGACCACGACTTCGTCACCGGGCTTGAAGACGCCTCCCGCCACGCGACCAGCATAGCCGCGAAAATCGTGATGCTCGTCGCTGTGAGGCCTGATAACCCATTGCACCGGGAAACGAGCCGAAACATGGTTCTCGTCCGAACCGATATAAACTGTTTCCAAATGGTACAATAAGGATGGACCCTTGTACCATGGCATGTTCTCCGAGGTTTCTACAACATTGTCGCCCTTAAGAGCGCTGATCGGGACGAACGTCACCTCTACGATGCTATCAAGCCGAGATGCGAAGCGACGAAATTGCTCCTTGATTTCCAAGAAGCGCTCTTCGCTCCAATCGACCAAGTCCATCTTATTGATGGCTATCACCACATGCTGGATACGGAGTAGATCGGCAATGAAGGAATGGCGGCAGGTCTGCTCGATCACACCTTTGCGAGCGTCAACCAAGATAATCGCCAAATTCGCCGTTGAAGCCCCAGTAACCATGTTTCTTGTGTACTGGATATGGCCCGGCGTGTCTGCTATGATGAACTTCCTGCGTGGAGTCGCGAAATAGCGATAAGCGACATCGATGGTGATCCCTTGCTCCCGCTCCGCCCGGAGTCCATCGGTCAGCAAGGCGAGGTTCACGTTTTCGTCCCCCCTTTGCTCACTTGTTTTTTCGATTGCCTCTAGCTGATCTTCGAAAATCGCTTTCGAATCATAGAGCAATCTACCAATTAGGGTTGATTTCCCATCATCAACGGATCCCGCAGTCGTGAATCGAAGGAGGTCCATGTCCAGGTAACTTTGAGCGTTGTCTTGGTCCGTCATTGGCGATCCGATACGGGATTAAAAGTAGCCTTGCTTTTTGCGGTCTTCCATAGCGCTTTCGCTTCGCTTGTCATCCGCCCGATTGCCGCGTTCGGTTTCTCTCGCCGCGGCCACCTCTTCTATGATCTTGGACATGTCGTCTGCATCGGACTCGACCGCTCCGGTGATCGTAGCATCACCCATTGTGCGAAAACGGATACGCTTTCGCTCCACAGTCTCTCCATCTCTGGGCTGAACAAATTCGGAAACGGCCAAAATGGCTCCATTGCGAATGACCACTTCCCGTTCATGGGCGAAATACAGACTGGGAATCGGGATTTCTTCCGCCTTCATGTATTGCCAAACGTCCATCTCCGTCCAATTGCTCAACGGGAAAACACGGAAGTGCTCGCCTGGGCTCATCCTGCCATTGAAGACGTTCCAAAGTTCCGGCCTCTGGTTTTTCGGGTCCCACTGGCCGAATTCATCCCGGTGAGAAAAAAACCGCTCTTTCGCCCTAGCTTTTTCTTCATCGCGCCGCCCTCCACCAAGAGCGGCGTCGTATTGGCCCTCTTCCAAGCAATCTAATAGAGTCTGAATCTGCAGAGCATTGCGACTGGCATTGAGGCCTTTCTCTTCGACGACACGTCCTTCGTCTATCGCCTTCTGGACGGATGCCACCACCAAGTTCGCTCCAGATTCCTCAACCAGGCGATCCCGAAACTCGATCGTTTCGTTAAAATTGTGGCCAGTATCAACATGTAAGAGCGGGAAAGGAATTTTCGCCGGCCAAAACGCCTTTCTGGCCAGATACGCCATTACGATCGAATCCTTGCCTCCAGAAAAGAGGAGAGCTGGTCGCTCGAACTGGGCAGCCGTTTCCCGAAGAACGAAAATCGCTTCGCTTTCTAGCTGTTTTAGGTGGGTTACCGTGTAGTCCGACATGATGAAGGCGCGTAGTTACTTGGCCGCGTTCCGATTATCAAGTGTAATCGCCACGATCCCCAAAACATTGAGTCAAGGTTACGAATACCGACTAAAGGGGGGGCTAAACTGCCCAACCCCCACTATTTAACAGTCATACGACCAATCAGACAGCATGCGATATCAGCTCGCCATCGCTCGAGCTACCGAGGCGGCCGCTCGATTAAACCTTTCAGCCGCTTCTTCCAACTGGTTCTCATTCAGCACCCCGAAACTGGCTCGAATATAGTCGATTTGGGCATTGTTCACGAAACATAGTTCTCCAGGGACATAGAAAACCCCGCTATCCAGACAAGCCTGGTGCAATTCGGATTCGCTTCCCGTTGGCAACCCATTCGGTGACCTCAACCATAAGTACAGGCCTCCCCGGGGAATGTCCCAATTCCATCCAAGATCCAACAACGAGCTCGCTAGGCAACGATGTAGAGTCTGCATCTTCCGGTGATATATTCGTCTCAATTCGGAGAGATGCCGATCGAATCGACCGCTTAGCAATGCTCGCTCTACTATAGCCTGGGTAAAGTGGGAGGTTCCAAAATCTTGCTGTCCTTTTACCGCCAGCATGGCATCCCTCCATTCATCCGAGTTGCAGTAGGCATACCCCACCTTCAAACCGGAGGCGTAGGTTTTCGTGAGAGTGCTCGTGTATAAAACGGGCAACTCGGAAAACGACTCTATGCTCAACGCGCTCTTGGCCGGATGAGCCTCTTCGTAATAAAGTTCTCGGTAGGCTGCGTCTTCTAGCACAGCGATCGAAGAATTGAATTCCATCATCAAGGCACCCAAAGCTTGCTTCACTTCCTCCGAAATTGAATGACCACTCGGATTCGCAAAGTAGGACACCAAGTAGACGGCTTTGATTTTCTCAATCGAACCATCCATAGCAGCCTTTTCTAACACCTTTCGCAACGAATCTACATCCACATCTCCTCGATCATCCATAGGCATCGGAATTGGCTCTACACCTAAGCCCTGAAGGATTTCCAAAAAGACGAAATAAGTCGGCTGTTCGACCAGAATGCAGTCGCCTGGATCGCAAAGCGTTTGCACCGCTAGATACAACGCTTGCTGAGACCCATTGGTTATAAACAGCCTATCAGGCAGAAATGCGTTCTCAGACGCTAAATCGCTATGCTCAATTCGACTCGTCTGATAGCTTCGCAGCGCGTCCCGTCCAATATTGGACCCGTATTGGAGAGACGCTTTGGCCTCGGTTTCCAGGTCGCTGATTTCCTGAACGATTTCCCGTACATCCTCCACCGGGAGCGATTCGGAATCAGTAAATCCTGCCGCCAAACTAAGGATATCAGGCCGCTCAAACGCGAGAGCCATCAGTCTTGTGATATCCGATGGTTTCTGTCGAAACCCTAGTTGAGAAAGATACGCCTTCATCGCTTGTGGCCGAGATCAAACACCCGCTATCAAACCAATGCGATGCAAAAAGGCCCCCGGTTTCCCGAGAGCCTCAAATCAATTCCTTATACAATCAAGGCTAAGCCATGGCCTGGGCCCCATCGACGGCGGGAGGAATATCTTCATTCTTGTCTAACGCCTTCTTTTCCTCGGGATCCTCCTTCTCAGACTCCTCTTGCTTACGTTTCTCCTCCTCAGTCTTAGTGGAGATTACCTCTGATCGGATCTCGCCGTATTCAACAATCTCTTGCACGTGCTTACCTTCAATCGTTTCGAACTCCAAAAGCGCTTCTGCGATCTTGGTAAGGGCCTCACGATTCTCCTCGATTAGCTTCTTGGCTCGGTCAAATTGAGTCGTGATGATCTTGCTAACCTCCTCGTCAATCCGTTTGGCGGTTTCCTCACTCAAATTGTGAGTCTTGCTGATCTCCCGCCCCAAGAAGAGATGCTCCTCATTGTCGCCAAACGCTATCGGACCCAGCGAGCTCATACCCCAATCGCAAACCATGTGACGGGCAATATTGGTCGCTTGCTTGATATCCATAGCGGCGCCGTTGCTGAAGTCCCCAGTTTCAACCTCTTCGCCAATACGTCCACCCATGGCCATGCAGATGTCGTCTATGAGCTCTTTCTTCGACTGACCCAGAATATCCTTAGTAGCCGTGCTCATAGTCAGTCCAAGCGCTCGACCACGAGGAATAATGGTCACCTTGTGCAATTTGATCTTCTTTCTGTACAGCAAGGCAGCGATGAGCGCGTGACCCGCTTCATGGAAGGCGGTCATGCGCTTGTCTTCTTCATCCATCAGCTGACGACGCTCGCGACCAAAGGAGATTTTGTCCTTGGCCTCGTAGATATCGATCATCTCCACCTGTTTCTTGTTCTTACGGGCAGCCATCAAGGCTCCTTCGTTGAGAAGATTGGCCAGGTCCGCTCCAGCAAATCCTGGCGACGCGCGGGCTATGTCCTCGAGATTCACATCCTCGCCCAACTTGATCCGCTTCGCGTGCACTTTGAGAATCTCTTCCCTGCCTTTCAAATCCGGTAGCCCGATAACGACTTCCCTATCGAAACGGCCTGGTCTTAGTAGGGCTTTATCCAATACGTCGGGCCGGTTGGTAGCGGCCATGATAATAACCCCTTCAGTGGTATCGAATCCGTCCATCTCCACCAAAAGCGAATTGAGAGTCTGCTCACGCTCATCATTTCCGCCCCCTACGCCAGCGCCACGCTGACGGCCTACCGCATCGATTTCATCAATGAATATGAGACAGGGCGCGCTCTTCCGCCCTTGTTCGAACATGTCTCTAACACGACTGGCGCCCACGCCTACGAACATCTCAACAAAATCAGAGCCGCTTATCGAAAAGAACGGAACCTCCGCTTCTCCAGCTACCGCTTTCGCCAATAAAGTCTTTCCGGTACCCGGAGGGCCTACCATCAAAATACCTTTTGGTATCTTCCCGCCCATTCGCTGGAACTTCTTCGGGTCCTTGAGGAAATCGATCACCTCGCTCACTTCTTCCTTAGCCTCATCGCAACCAGCTACTTCGTTGAAGGTAACCTTGTCTTTGTCCCTCGTCAAAAGCTTGGCTTTGCTTTTCCCAAAGCTGAGCGCTCCACGCCCCGCCATTCTCAGTTGTCGGACAAAAAGGAAATATAGGATGCCTATTACCAATAGAAAGGGGATTAACCCCGCCAGTAACTGCGGCAAAAAGGTGTTGCTCTCATTCTCCTCGAACTTCTTCGATTTCTGAAGAATCTCGTACTGGTCATCCACTAACTTGCCATCCGCTTTGAATGGCACGAGTCGATAACCGCTCTCAACCGTGTCATCCGGAACCCGCATTTCGCCGATGACATCGTAGTAGTTATTGCCCCCGTTTGGGTTGGGATAGATCTTTCCCGACTCAATCAAACCGTTTTCCGTGTGCATGACGACGTCGTACATCGGAATCTCGTTCGCGTCTCCACCCCGGTCGGTCTGATACCAAAGCACGGCCATAACAGCGAAGATCGCCAACCAGATCAAAATGACCTTTGGCTGGAACCGATCCGGCTGGTTTTTCCCATTCGGATTTCCTTTCGGTGAATTTGGTGAATCTGACATTTACTAACCTATAATCGCTAACCTGCCTGGCATTCTTCGTAAGTCAACCGCAACGCTTGTCTAGTATCGGCAGTTAAAGTTGCCCATTGATTGGGCGGAAGCCCAGGAACCCACAAAATCTCGTCGCTACTATTCAGTACAACGGGCAAACGTTTTCGTTTCTCTATCGGTATCTTTCGGTCGCTAAACAACTCCTTTAGTTTGACCGAAGATCCCCTTCCCATCGCCTGATAAGCGTCACCTGGCCGCCAAAGTCTGACCCTCACCGATGAAGAATGTTTCTCATCAGATTTAATGAAAACCACTCTATCATGAGAGTGGGCCCCCGAGCGGATACTATTGAACAGGTCTTCATCCACATGAACCCTTTCCGAACTAAGCGCCGTGCCGTCAGGCAAAAACATCGTACAATCATCCGGAAGACCCAATTCATCCCAAGAAAATGAACCCGACTCACTGATTACCCTGATTCCGTCCGCTTCATCACCCACAACCCAATGCGAAGCCGTGACATTCGTCTTGAAATATTCACCAGTTCTCAGGGATTCGAGAATGGTTTCCACACTGGCCAAGGCCAAACAGCTTCCGGCTTCCGTTTCGACAAACCGATTCAACGCCCGTCGCTGGAAAGCCCGCGGCTGGGCGCGCGTCGTGGCCCAATCCAATCGATACTCACCATCGAGAATCATTGTCTTCCACGCGTCATCGAACGCCTGTTCCAAGGCTTCCCAGTCCTCCTCTAGCAAAGCTCGAGCGGTCACCGCCCCCTCCTGAACGGGTCGATCCGAAACGTTTTCCCAATCAGGGATAACGCTCGATCGCAGTCGGTTCCGATAGTAGGCATCCGTCTGATTGCTCGCGTCTTCTCGCCACTCAGCTCCCGCTTGCCTGAGACAATCGACAATTCTGTCCTTTCTCAGCCTCAGCAAAGGCCTAAAGAATAGTAAACCATCCGGACCCCTCGAAACTTCCCTAGGCGCAGTCAAACCTTGCAAGCCGCTACCTCGTGAAATTCGCATGAGCATGGTCTCCAGAACATCGCCCGCATGATGGCCTGTGAGGATGGCAGTTTCGCGTTCTTGATCTGACAAGTATCCAGAAAAAAACGCAATGCGAGCTGCCCGCGCGCCGTCTTCTGAAACAGAAGCATCAGCATCCTCTCGCTTCCAAAAATCCGAGATGAGCGGAATCTTTAAACTCGCGCAAATCGATTCCACGAATCGCTGGTCTTCGTCTGATTCTCGCCCCCTTAACTTGTGGTTGAAGTGTAGAACGCTCAGATCCTCGACTCGCCGAACCGCCGCGAAATACGCGAGCAGAAATACGGAATCCGCGCCGCCGGAACAGGCGACATACAAATGATCGGTCGCCTCAATGCGGGCTTTCAAAGTTGGAGATAACCAATCGCTGCCAGCGATTCGAACCAGGCTATTCCCAATCTCTTTCCAATCAGCCAAGCTGCCTCCGATACGCTTATGTCTGCTCGCTAAGCCAACTAAGAGCAGTCAATTCGATCTTTGCCCATGTAGGAGTGCAAAACCTTTGGCAGCAGAACAGATCCATCGGCCTGCAATCCGTTCTCAAGCAAGGCCACAAAAACGCGGGGCACAGCCAAGCCAGAACCATTCAACGTGTGGACAAACTCGTTTTTACCGGTATCTGAATCACGATACCGGATCCGAGCCCGGCGAGATTGAAATGACTCGAAATTGCTGCAACTAGAAACTTCCAGCCACTTTTGCTGCCCAACGGCCCAAACTTCTAAGTCGTACTGTTTGGTTTGCGAGAACCCCATGTCTCCGCCGCACATCAGCAAAGCTCGATAAGGCAACCCCAAGGCTTGCAGCAGGCTTTCCGCATATCCGCGTAACGATTCCAGTTCCTCGAAGCTCGTCTCGGGCTTCACCCATTTAAGTATCTCGACTTTGTCGAACTGATGAACTCGATTCAAGCCTCGGACCTCCTTTCCATAGCTGCCCGCCTCCCTTCGAAAACAGGCTGAATAGGCGCAACGATAAATGGGCAGGTCCGATTCTGAAAGAATCTCGTCCCTCAGGAAATTGGTCAACGGCACTTCAGCAGTCGGGATGGCATAAAGCTCATCCTCAACGGTCTGATACATCTGCCCTTCTTTATCCGGAAGCTGGCCCGTAGCAGTAGCGCTGGCGGCATTAACGAAGTACGGAACGGCTACTTCCTGAATCCCTGCCTCGTTCGCCTGGTCCAGAAAAAAGGAGACCAGGCTCCGAGCTAGTCGAGCCCCATCGCCCACGAAAAACGGAAAACCCGCGCCGGTGACCTTCGTTCCTCGCTTGAAGTCAAGAATCTGATCAAGCCATTCCATATCGTAGTGAGGGATATGATACGATTGCTTTTCAGGGATATTTCCCCATTGCTTAATCTCCACATTGTCGCTTTCGTCGCGACCTTCAGGAACCGAGGCATCGGGGAGGTTGGGAACACTGAGATAGCGATCATTCCATACCGAATCCAGTTCCTTGAGCTCAGTATCCTTATCCTTTATTGCAACGGAAACGGACTTCAATTCCTTAACTTTTTCCAGGAATTCCGGGCTTCCTTTCGGCAAGCTCGCCATTTCATTATTCGCCGCTTTCTGTTGGGAACGCAGCGTCTCGACTTCAGCGATCAGCTTTCTTCTATCCTCGCCCACAGCCAGCACTGCATCAAGATCACAATCGTTGTGTTTCTTGGCAATTCCCGCCCGGACGTCGTCTGGTCGTTCCCTCAATAGTTTCAGGTCAATCATTGGTGAAATTCGTGTTCTATGCTCCTACGCGAACGCCTAAACGTTCAATACCGTCTTCCAAAGTCAAGCGTGGTTACTCGGAGTGCATCGGATAAGTCGCTTTAGAATGGGTGAAGCGGAGTTGTCAGCGAAGGAACAGACTTTTCAACGCCCTCTTATCTAAGGACTTCCTTTCAATTGCCGCATCGCTTCATACACGGCGATGCCCGCGCTGGTAGCTAAATTCAGCGATCTCAAGTTATCATTGTACAAAGGAATCCGGAGGCGATTCTCATCGCCGATCTCATCGTGCATCCAGTCTGGAGCCCCCGATCCTTCCCGACCGAAAACGAGCCCATCGCCGTCTTTGTATTCTATATCCCAGTACGAACGACCACCATGAGTGGTCATGAGCAGCAATCTCTTTGGCCGATACTCAGAAGCTTTAAAAGCTTCCCAATCGTCATGATGCTGGATATCCAAATTGTGCCAATAATCCATTCCGCTACGCCTCAAATGCTTATCGCGAATAGTGAATCCCAGAGGATGGATCAAATGAAGCCGCGATTCCGTTATCGCACAGGTCCGCCCGATATTTCCCGTATTCTGAGGGATCTCCGGCTGAAATAGGACAACGTGAATCATTCTAAAAATCGCTCTCTGGAACCCGGCAGGGAGCTGCCAGCTGCCAATTCTTCTTCAATCAATCGCGAAACCCATGGTTAGCGCAAAGGTGGGATCTCAACTCATCGTAATTCCGGGTAACCGGGATAGCCGGGTACTCTTCCGTGATTTGCTGCGTCGGCTTGAAGAAAATCCCCGCGTCAGCCTCTTCCAGCATGCTAATATCATTGTAGGAATCTCCGATCGAAAGCGTGTGGAAATTCAGCCCTCTCAAGGCAAGGATCGCTTTGCGCTTCTGGTCCGCTTGTCGCAGAGCGTAATCCTTGATCACACCCGACTGAGCATCGACTACCAGAGAGTGGCAGAAGATAGTCGGATGGCCTAGTTTCGCGATGAGCGGCTTGGCGAACTCCCGAAATGTATCGGAAAGGATGATGACTTCTACTTGGCTTCGCAGCCATTGCAGAAATTCGTCGGCCCCATCAAAGGGGTCCATCGTCGCCACGACTTCCTGAAAGTCCTTCAAAGTCAGTCCATTCTCATCGAGAACCTCCAATCGCTTTCCCATCAATTCATCGTAATCTGCGATGTATCGAGTGGTCAATTTAAGCTCTTCGATTCCTGTCTTCTCGGCCAGATTGATCCATATCTCAGGAATCAGAACGCCTTCCAGGTCCAGACAAGCAACGGTCATTCTATCGTTCATTCAGACGGGTTGTGTTAGAAATTTCTCGACTAGCGGAATGGTTTCATCGAGCGGTCTATATCACGAAGGACCGCTTTCTTCTTAAGGTCGTCCCGCTTGTCAAAGAGCTTTTTGCCAATACAGAGGCCGATCTCGACTTTCACCAAGGCTTCTTTGAAATACATCCTCAAAGGGATAATCGCTTTCCCTCCTGATTCCACCTGCTTCTTGAGCTTTCTCAGCTCAGATTTCTTCAGAAGCAGCTTTCGCTCCCTCCGCGGAATGTGGTTGTTCATCGACCCCCAGGCATACTCGTCGATATGCACGCCATAAATGAACAGTTCAGGACCCACAAATCGGCAAAAGCCTTCGTTCAGCGACGCCTTGCCAGCTCTCAGAGACTTGACCTCGGTTCCGGTAAGAACAATCCCCGCCTCGAAAGTATCTTCCAC
>CAZFUD010000008.1:39055-43808 GCA_964521705.1 uncultured Opitutaceae bacterium
CAAAATAGTCCCGCCGCGCTTTGGCGTTGCGTATCTCTTTCGGGAGATTGGCTCTATCCTGTTTCTTACGGGCCATTGTATATTTTATAGGGAATCGGCGCCTCGCTAGGTCACCAACAAAAAAACGCGGCAGTTTCCCGCCGCGCATCTTGAAAATCTATTCTTGCTAACCCTACTGACTCTCCTCGCCAATTTCGTAACTAATCTTTCCTTCGATGATCTCGCGGAGGGCGATATCCTCGGCATTCAATTTTTCCAGCGACTCAACCAAGGGTCGGTTGCCATGACGCAGTTGTTTAACGCGCCGCGATACAACATTTATTAAAATGTTGGGATCGCTGATGACCTTCTGGGCTTCTTTTATGTAATCGTCTCTCAAAGCGGCTGTCTCCTTCTGATAAATGGAATCCCGCCTTTTAACTTGCTGCCATCAAGCGTCAAGCGATTATTGAAGCATCCCCAATATGGCCAATTCGGATCCCAGGGCAACCCGCGAAAACGCAACTCTTTTTGTCTGCTGGACGACCTTCGACTCCGCAGATGAAGCGAGAGACTTTGGCCAGGAGCTTGTTGCCAAAGGGATAGCGGCCTGCGCCCAGCTAGATTCGCCTATCGAGTCTATATATCAATGGGAAGGCAAAGGCTGCCAATCTCAGGAATTCCGGCTCTGGTTGAAGATTCTAGAACCTTGCCTTCCGTCGGCCCGAGAGCGCCTGGCCGAGTCGCACCCTTACGATACTCCCCAATGGATCGAGTGTCGGGCAGAAGAAGTTGAGGAAAAGTACTTGAAATGGGCGAAAGATGCGTCCAACTTTCACGGCCTCCAAAATCAGGAACCTGAATAAACGCCATGTCACAGCACCCGAGCTACAAATCATCCAGCGCATCCGCGGTAAAACGCAACGTACTGAAGCGATTCGAACGTGTCGAATTGCTCAAAAAGCGCGGCGAGTGGAAAGATGGCGACCGAGTTGTTGGCCTGAAAAAGACCAAGCCAGAAGAATAAGACTGCCCCTCGATCAAGAATTTCGAAAACGCCAGCCTCATTGGTTGGCGTTTTTTTGTTTGGTAGCACCGAGGGATGAGGCATCAAAACCATTACAAAATAAACGCCATTCAACCTTACCCGTCGGATCAGCTAAGGCCCGGATCGCTCCATTGCGAAGAAACCAAATCACGAAACGGAAAACTGCCCACTTTACCGATTCGGCATCGAAGTTACTAACATACACTCGGATTGATGGTTCATCTACCAAGCCACTCATTTCGGTAACCTTACCGAAATGAGTGGCTCGAAAAGTGGACGATGTTTTGATGGCTATGCACGATTGTGGGCGGGGGCGTCACGCTTGGAGGCAGGAAAGAGAGCGTGGCGGAGCTCGAGTTCCAAGTGAGCTATAGCTTTAGCCAGATTGCGTTCCGCTTCTAATCGATAAATAGCCGTCTCAACAAACTGTTTAGACGCGGGCTCGGCTTCCCCGACCGGACTAGGCTAACACAGCTGTTACTGGCGAGAAGACGACTGTTCTGAAAAGCCAACTGAGTAATGCCCGATCCGCTTCTATCTCCCGCGGGAAGAGCTTGGAATCGCAAAGGGACGCCACTGGCTGAGAAATCGATCTCCCAACCCGCATGATCTGCGGGCAAAACGGTGTTTACCATGAGTTCAGGACTCGCGCGAAGAAGATCCGGGATGGAGGCGTTCCATACTCTAACCGAAACCGCCGTCGGCAACGTCGCGAAATAATCATTCACGGAATCCGCCTTGCCATCGCGAATCGCGTTTAAGAGCGCCCACACATCGAAACCGAGGATGTTCATTCCATTATATACCCCGTGGTCGTTCGGCGTATCGAAATTCTGGACATCGTACCATTTCTGAAACGCCGGCCCCAGCCATAATCCTACCTCGAAGTGCAAGTGCGCCCTTTCTTTGGGAATCGCGTAGCTCGCTGAACGCCCCATAGTGGCAATGCGTTCGCCAGCGGAAACGCTGGTTCCCGAAGCAAATCGACTCGGAACCTGAGCCAAATGGGCATAGATCGTCACCAAACCCGGCATCCAATGGCTATGCTCTATGACGATATATCGCCCGTAGCTACTTTTGCTGGGATCTCGATTGACGTACTGAACGACCCCCTCGTCGAACGCGAAGATCGCATCAGTCGCCTCGCCTCTGTGATCCCAACTTAGGGCCTTCAAATCAATACCCTCATGGAAACGAGAACCGCCATTGCGGACGCATCCCCAGAGGGCTGACTGCAACGCTCCCGATTGTGTTGGCTGAGCAAAATGGGCCAGGGATCTTCCATCGAGAAAAGAGGTATTTGGCGTTGGTCAATGATGGGCGCCAATCCTCAGATCCGCGAACGTAGTTGAAGCTGCGAAAACTGCTATGAGGCTCGCTCTAGCGATTGAGCTTAGCTTGAATATCAAGACTCGTCCCTTTCAAGTTTCGCGTCAGCTCGGGAAGCTCGGAATCCGGCAATTCCACGAAGATATGGAAAACGCCATCCGCGATCGGCCGCTCTATTCGCTGTATTCCCAAAGGTCTTCCGTTAACCAAAAGCACCATCCGTTTGCCTTGGTTGCTAGCGCTCTCCTGATACAGAACCCGCGAAGCCCTCCGCGTAGTTGTAAATCGAAGGCACTTCCCCATTTCCAATTCCGCGAGAGAAACATCCTCTAGGTCATATTCCGTAATAATCGCAGTTGAGTTAACGGGTATTCGAACATTGCTTACCGGCAAGGTTACTAAAGTTCCATTACCATCGGTTTCCAGAACGAATCGAGCCCGCATCGGCTCATAATCGAACCCTGCGCTCGTCGTGCTGCAGGACGACAGAAAGATCGAAAAACTCGAAACGAGAAAAACCAGGAGAAACGGCTTAGACAAACGCCCCCGCTCATCCAGTAGAGTTTTTCCCGATCCCGTTTCCATTCTCGACCTATAACGATTAACGGCAAATGAGGCGCAAGCTTAATGATCCTATCCTCAGCTACTCATCAAGTTCTGCCCAATCGCGTCCGCTAGCAAACGACCCGACGCTGTTAAAAGCGCCCGCGTTCCCAGCCTCTCCAAGTAGCCGCATTTCTCCATTTCCAATAAAACCTTGGAAACTCGCTGCGACAATGGCTTCCCGAACCGCTGGCAAAGACTTTCAACATCAACGCCCCTATTCATTCTCAGCCCAAAGATCAACGCGTCTTCCATCAGTAATGAAGCGGTCAACTCCTGGACCTCCATTCGATCTTGGGGGGGCTCTTTCATGCCGCAAATCCACTTGTCGAGATCGGGAACGTTTGAGTAGCGGATTCCACCAAACTGACTCGATGCGGAAGGCCCCAGGCCAATCCACTGCTGCATTTTCCAAGTGTTTACATTGTGGATGGATTCGTGTCCAGGTTTTGAAAAATTGGATACCTCGTATTGCTCGTACCCGGCTTCCCCCATCGATCTCCAGCACGACAAATAGAGCTCTGCCTCCCGGTCCGCATCTAAGGAAATCTCTCCTTTCGCTAGTTTAGCATACAAGGCCGTATCCTCCTCGAAGGTCAGACAATAAGTCGAAATATGGTTGGGCTCTAGTGACGCTGCTTCCTGAATGTCCTTCTTCAAACGATCTGTGTCCTGGCCCGGTATAGCGAAAATCAAATCCAGGTTTACCGACTTGAAGTCCGCCGCCCGAATCTGGTCATGAGCCTTGAAAATCTGCTTGCGGCTATGTTGCCGACCCAACGCGTCGAGCAACTGTTCGTCGAAGCTCTGCACACCCATGGAGATCCGAGTAACTCCCAGATCTTTGAGAACCCTCAATTTATCGGCTTTGACCGTCGACGGCGCCATTTCAACCGTCCATTCCTTAGTCGGCGCCCCAAATTGATTGATCAGGGTCGTCGATAATCGCTTTAAATCCTCTGCAATGAGCAATCCCGGCGTGCCCCCTCCAAAAAAATAGGTGTCTACCGGTTTTCCAACTTCGTAGAGGGCCACTTCACGCTCGATTCCATCCAAATATGCCTCGATGCCAGCGCGATCCGTTTGCTCTTGGTAGAAGGCGCAAAAATCGCAGGCAGACGGGCAAAACGGCACATGAACATACAGTCCCAGAGCGTCGCCGAACGATTTTGACCGAAATTTACAATCGTTTTCCTTTTTTTTCGCCTCAATAGTTGCCTTTAAATCGCCTTGCATCGAGTATTTCCTTCACTGACACTGATTATTGTAACGAAACTCAAGGCCTAACAAGGCTTCAGGATCATCATTATGGATACTCTAGCGTCCAAAACTAACAAACGAAATTGGCTCATTAGCCTGATCGCTCCGCTAGCCTTAATTATGGCAGGGTGCAACGTGAGCGTCATCGATTTAACGCCGTCGTCGATCAAGTCCAATCCATCGAACGTCTACACGATCACGGCCCAAATACGAATCAAGAATTCCGCGATTGTCGCCCAATCGTTGCGCCCGCAAATCGTCATCGATGGACAAGCGCATCCCATGACACGTGCTCCCGGTAGTGACATCTTGTTCGAATACGACTACCGTATGCCCGTTGGTCGAACCGAAGCCGCATACTACATGCTCGTCCAGTTCGATAGGAAGACCACCACGGACGGCGTCGCCTCGAACGAGATCGTCAGCGAGCTCAGCCGCTTCGCAGTTGAAAGCCGTTATTCGGTGGAACTGGAAGTCAATCGAGCTCCAGTTGGCTCGCGAGTTGCGGTTCTTGGAAGGGGATTTACTCGCGAT
>CAZFUD010000009.1:0-29182 GCA_964521705.1 uncultured Opitutaceae bacterium
CGATGGCCAACGGCAGGCTCAGCAAGGATACGGCAACAGCGGTGAAAAATGACAAAAGCGTTCGCGGGCAGCTCATAATTCGATATTTCAGCTTTAGAGAGTAAAAATCAGCCTTGAATCATCCCCAAGCAACGAAAAACGCGATATCCAGAATCCATCCAAAGTTTGATCAACGTTGCCGGATTTCCCGATTTTTGTGAAACCTCTACTGCCATTCTACCCGTTAGTGAAATCGAAAACACCAACAATACGCCCATTATGAACCGTCTAAACCCATCCCTTTGCATCGGAATCGCTTTCGCAGCTGTTCTCACAACCCAAACATTCGCTTCTTCTGAAGACAATTGGCCCATCTGGCGCGGCACTAGCCACACTGGTGTCGTCGAAGGCTCCGCTCCCCCAGTCGAATGGAACGGCAGCCAGAATATCAAGTGGAAGGCAGCTATACCCGGATCTGGACTCTCCACTCCCATAGTCTGGGGTGATCAAATTTTCGTGGTCACCGCAGTTTCGAGCGGTGGTTCGCCAGCTCCCGCGGAAAGCGGACCGAGAGCCCAAAACCAACGGCCTCGACCAAGACCTGGAGAAGGTGGGGCGGGTACTGGACCCGGAGGTCCGGGCGCGCGAGGCGGTTTCAATCGAGAGGCCATCCTCAAGGAATTCGACAAAGATGGCGACGGACAGCTCAACGATGAAGAGCGGGCTGCAATGAGAACTCAGTTTGGACAGGGACGTCGAGGACCCGGAGGTCAACGGCAAGCGGGTCCAGGTGGGGCACGCCCAAATCGCGGAGGAGGCGGAGGCCGAGGAAATAGGCCCGCGCCCGTCGAACACGATTTCCAAGTAATAGCCCTAGACCGAAATTCCGGGGCTGTTAGCTGGACGCAAACAGCGACTACAACGACTCCTCACGAGGGTCACCATCCCACACACGGCTTCGCGTCCGCCTCTCCTGTTACCGACGGCAAGCACCTTTGGGTATCTTTCGGCTCTCGCGGCATTTTCTGCTACTCTTTAGATGGAGATCTAGCCTGGGAAACCGATCTAGGCGATCTACGCATGCGAGGCGGATTCGGCGAAGCCGTGCAACCTGCTATCGCAGGCGACCATCTGCTTTTAACCTGGGACCAAGAAAACCAATCTTATCTCATCGCCCTCGAGAAATCGACAGGCGAGGAAGTCTGGCGCAAGGAGCGCGACGAGCGGAGCTCGTGGACTACCCCAGTCATCATCGAAGTCGACGGCCAGTCCCAAGCGATCATCGCTGGCTCCAATAAAACCCGAGCTTATAACCCCACTACTGGAGAGGTCATTTGGGAAGCCAGCGGCCTCACATCTAACGTTATCCCCACGCCAGTTATCGGGCACGGCAACGTATACGTAACTAGTGGATACCAAGGAAGAGCCGTGCAAGCGATCAAACTCAGTTCGAAGGGGGACGTCACGGGAACAGACAATATAGTTTGGAGCGCTCCCCACAGCGCCCCTTACGTCGCTTCACCCGTTCTGTCCAATGGGCGGCTCTACATGACCAAGGGCACCGATGCCTACCTAACCTGCTTCGATGCCCTGACCGGAGAAGTCATCTATCAGGATGAAAAGCTGGAAGGAATCAGCGGCATCTACGCCTCTCCCATCGTCGTCAATGGACATATATATTTCGTCGGGAAAGAAGGAACGACCGTCGTCATTAAGGATTCCGAGACCTATGAAGTCGTCGCCTCCAATACACTCGACGAACCCATCGACGCCTCGCCCGTCGTCATCGGAGATGATCTATTTATCCGAGGACACAATCATCTGTATTGCATTTCCAAGGATAGCTGAGAGTAGGCAATTCAAGCAGTTAGGGCCGGCTTGGCACTCCATTGAAAAAGTAGCACAGGCTTTCAGCCTGCTGGATCCTTAGTCTGGGACTGCGCCACCAAATCGGGGAATCATGCCCTCCCCGTCTTCACTATTACGAAGCTCACTACTAGAGGAATCTGCGTCATCTGTGGTTTTGAACAAGATCGCTGTTCGTGCCAATCGCTGATTTCGTAGTCGCTCGGCTTGCGCCGCCGAAGCCATGCGTAGGATTGTGATCGACCGCTACCAGATCAAGAACCCTCCGATAGAGCATCCAGTATCCGCTTTGGATCATTAGTGGTGATTGATGTCACCCCAACATGGGCCATACGAATCGCTTCTTTCTCATCGTTCACGGTCCATACGTTGAGCTCCAACTCGGATTTCTTTAGAGCTCGACTGAGCTCTTGGGATATGCCTCGGCCCGATTGACCTCCAAAGCCGTCCACCCCCAAGCTCTCCACTTTGGCGACGATGCTGTCTACCGAAGGCACGAACAACCCGCCTTCGCCTTCATTTAGCTCAGAAAGCCAGTAAGCCTTAATCGTGGGCCGGAGCTGCTTCAACCTCAACAGCGGACCATCATTAAAGGAGATCACTATTATCCGCCCGCAGATCGCAGGCCCAATTTCATCTATGGCTTCCAACAAGGGCTCCACAATTTCGTCGCCGCACTTGATCTCGACCACCCATAGAAGATCATTTGGACCTCCGATCAAAGCGTCTTTAAGTAACGGAATCCCCTCCCCCTTCCAAGCGGGATCTTTCCATGAACCGACATCGAGCGATCGCAGGTCCCCCCATTCGTGTTTTGCAATTTCTAGATTTTTTCCTGCGACTAGCTTTGTATCGTAATCGTGTATACAAACCACCTGACCGTCTTTAGTCAAATGGACATCGCATTCTATACCATCGGCCCCACTCTCCCACCCCAATCTAAAAGCGGCGAGCGTGTTCTCTGGCGCCCGATCTGAATAGCCCCGATGGGCAATGACCAGCGGGTGGTCCATTTCGTCTAAGCGGTTATCAAATCGATGGCTTGCAACCGCTCGACAACAACCCGAAAAGCGCTACTGAAACGCTTAGGGGTGTATTCAATACGCTCGAGCAAATTGCTCCAAGTCATCCACTCGCCCACTTCGATTTCCTCTAGATTAAGCCGGAACGGGCCCCTTCCCCGCACTCGATAAACCTCGATAAACTCCTGTCCGGTCGCCTCGCTGGGATTCAGCTTGAAAAGGAATTCCAAGTCCTCGCTAGGCTGCCAGCCAAGTTCCTCATCCAGCTCGCGGTGAGCCGCCTCGAGATACGTCTCCCCCGTATCCACATGTCCAGTGCACGATGCGTCCCAGGCTCCGGGCCAAGTATCCTTGCTGGCCGAACGCTTCTGCATGAAAATCTCGTTTTCGTCGTTGAAGACCAGCACATGCACCGCCCGGTGCCTTAAACCTTGAGCGTGAACCTCGGATCTCGGCTTCTGGTCGATCACATTGTCGAATTCGTCTACGATGTCGAAAATATCTTCTTGCATGGAATTTGCTTAGTCGAAAGCGTTTGCAGCCCGCCCAGAAAGAACGCTGGGATCAGGAAAATTACGAGCCCTTTTATCAACTTTCTCCTATGGCCAAAATTCCCATCGAAATCATCGCCGAAGCTCTCAACAGCAACAACCTCGATCAGGACACCATCTCCAAGGTGATGAATGACATTGCCCACATGGCCCAAGTTCTCGCCGAGGAAGAAAAGGCCCAACGCGAACCACCGGTGAAGAAGCAATTCATTATCGCGGTTAGCGACCCCCGAGGCACGCTTCCCGATGAAGACTACGTGGGATGGGTACTGCAGATCCCGGAATCCGACAACCCCGGCACGACAATTGAGCGTGTTAAACGAGCGGCCTACGAATACAATATTTCCAAGAAGGGCCGCAAATACCCAGTCAATAGTATTGGCGAGGCTTGCGAAGCGGTTGGAGCCAAATTTCAGAAAGAGCAATCGGTGGCTATCAAAACGAAGCTACCGGTGACCGTGCTGAGGACTGACAACGTCTTGCCCAAAATCGAGGAGGAGTGAAACCGAGAAGGGGCAAATCCAAATCATCCTCAAGGTAGGGAGGATCGGCTCGATCCTCCAATTCGAGCCCGACCAACTAAGGGGGCGCTCGGGCCGTATTGGTACCGGACAGGTAATTATCTCTGCCCTGCTTCGGAGGACTGAGCCAGTCCTCCCTACCACATTGGGTGTTTACCGTCAGCAGTTCGTCCCAGAGGAGATGAAACCCTGACAGGCTCGGGGATTATCTTTCCACTTCGGATTCCAAGCGCTCGGCTTTTGACCTTCCCGCTCTTTCTCGCGTCGGGCTTTTTCCCTCATTTGGTGCTGCTTTCGGAGTTCTCGATAGGCCGGCAATTGTTCATCTGTAAGATGCTGCTCGATAGCGATAGCCCGCTTGTCCATGAGGGCTCGAAATTCCGGCTCCATGCTCTGATTTAGCTCCTTCATGGCCTCACCGAATTTGGTGATTTCTTGCCTAACCAGGGGCACCTGATCTTCGGCAAGCTCCAAGGAACGCTCCAGTCGGGATGTCATTCGATCAACTTGGACCCGGTAAATGTCTCTAGGAGTCCTGTGAGGGCGGTCGTGGGCTTGCCTCAAGTAGAAGATCGTACTGCCAATGCCACAGAGACTGCCGATCGCGAATACTACCAACAGAATGAAAATAGCCCCGAACTTCGATTTTTCGCTCATAAGTATTGCGACCAATCCTCTCCAACCATGGCCTCTTCGAAGTTCTCGACGACTTCTATTTCGTTCCCCGTCAAATCGCTAACTTCCACGTTGAAGCTGGAAACAATCGCCAGCAACGCGGCACCGCCGAGCCCGACCCCAAGCGAAATTCTAGAGACCGGCTTCGCGAACAACTCCAGAATTCCGTCCAGCAATCCCATTTCCTCCACTCCCAAGGGACGGACGGGCGAACGCAATTCGGCCTCCAACTGGGACCGCACGTAGACCCGCACGTCGATCGCAGGTGGCGATTCCGAACGGCTCTCGCGCACGATTTCAGCCCAGGAACGTGGTGTCTGTTTCTTTTCCGAGTCCATGTTCAGTTAGTATTTTCCTTAGTTTTTTACGGGCACGAAAGCTCTTGACCTTTGTTTTCGAGAGGCCCCAACCCATTTGGGCGGCTATATCGGCTATGGGCAACTCCTCGAGGTACTGCAACGTAAGGATTTGGCGATCGTCAAGGGGAAGCAAAGCCAAAATCTTCTGGGCCTGCTCCGTCATTTCAAAATAACGCCGCTGATCCATCTTCTCTGACAACGAGCCAAGAATGAAATCGGTTTCCTTCGAGTTGTCTACAGCGATCGACGCGGGATTGCGGGAATTCTTCCTAAAGTAGTCGTAACCGGTGTTGTACGCGATCTTGCGCAACCAGTTCTCGAAAGGCGCGGTTGGCTCCCAAGAGCTCAGTTTTCTAAAGCACTTGATAAAAGCCTCTTGAACCAGGTCCTCGAGATCAGCCCGATACGGGCAAAACCGGTAGAGGCAGCGCGACAGCATCGTTTGATGACGGCTAACGATCTCGTCAAAGGCGGATAAATCCCCATCGAGCGAGGCGCTCACAAGCTCTTGGTCTGTCGCAGCGTCGTAATCGAGCATGGAGGTTGGCAAATCCAGTTCGTAAAGCTTCTGAAGTGTGATTGGCGAATTGCTCTTGGCGAGCGAAACTTCACCCCAACTGACTGCGGCCGCTAAGCCCATTTGCGCGAAACCTCCTTTACAAAAGGCGAATCCCAGCACTGATAATCGGTCAAAACCTGTCCGTTGCCGAAATGTTGCCCGAAAATTCTCGGAGGGCGCATGAAAAACTGTCTCCTTTCCATAACATTCCGCATGACCTATCACAATTTTCAACGAGCGTTTCGCAACCAAAGTTACACCTATCGGCTTGATAGCCTCGAAAACCTGCGGATTTATGTACTCCATTTCCTTAAACTCGATTTAGTTTAGCATATTTTTACAAAATCAGCCCTCGGAAAAAACCAACTACCTGCAAAACGCCAATTTAGATATGGACAATACGGCCACTTACGAACTGCCCACTCCGCTAACCGTAAGTTTAAACGAAGGTGATCCCAATGCGAAACGGGAAGAGATACGCCGCTACTTTCATGATACCTATGATGTTTACGAAACGCTTTTCGAGACGCTCGTAGACCATCATGCCTATTACCGAAGAGCCGATCCGCTCCGACATCCACTTATTTTCTACTACGGTCACACTGCCACGTTTTTCACGAACAAACTCGTGCTCGGAAAATTCCTGCAGCAACGCATCAACCCGAAATTCGAATCCCAATTTGCCATCGGAGTCGACGAGATGTCCTGGGACGATTTGAACGAGGCCCACTACGAATGGCCGAAGGTCGAAGAGGTAACCGAATACCGTAATCAGGTTCGGGCCGCCATAGACCAACTCATCGATGACACACCCCTAACTTTGCCCGTCGACTGGAACAGTCTCTATTGGGTTATCATGATGGGAATTGAACATGAACGCATCCATTTGGAAACCAGTTCGGTACTCATAAGGCAGCTACCCACAGATCTCCTCGACGAGAAGCATCCGGCTTGGTCGATTTGCGAAGAACTCGAAAGCGCTCCCCCCAAGAACGAGCTTATATCCGTTCCCGGAGGTGCAGTCCAACAAGGCAAATCCGAAAACGACGGCCTCTACGGTTGGGATAACGAGTATGGCAACTACACATCCGATGTGGCCGCGTTCAACGCTTCCAAATACCTTGTCTCTAATCGGGAGTTTCTCGAGTTCATAGAAGACGATGGGTATCAAACCGAGCGCTACTGGACTCCGGAAGGATGGAGCTGGGTCCAGTACAAGAACGCTAAACATCCGCTTTTTTGGATACGCTCTGAAGATGGATCTTATCGATTCCGAACCATGCTCAAGGAAATCGACATGCCCTGGGCGTGGCCTGCGGAAACGAACTACCTGGAAGCCAACGCCTTTTGCAATTGGAAAAGCTCGAAGACTGTAGAGCCCGTGCGCCTTCCGACTGAAGAAGAATGGTATCGCCTTCTTGACTACACGGAAACGCCAGACGCTCTCGATTGGGAGAAAACTCCAGGCAATTTGAACCTGGAGCATGCCGCTTCCTCCGTGCCAGTGGATCGCTACTCATTCGGGCAAGGCTTTTACGACATTCTTGGAAACGTATGGCAGCACACAGAAACGCCCATCCGCGGTTTGCCCGGATTCGAGGTGCATCCGCTCTACGACGATTTCTCCACGCCGACTTTCGACACCAAGCATAATCTAATCAAGGGAGGTTCCTGGATCTCAACGGGCAATGAGATTCTCAGAGCCTCACGCTACGCGTTTCGGCGCCACTTCTACCAACACGCCGGGTTTCGCTATATCACTTCCGATGCCGCGGTCGAGATTCCAGACGACACCTACGAAACCGATCCAGAAGTCATACCGTATTGCGAACTTCACTACGGCGACGAATATTTTGAAGTAGACAACTATCCAGAGAAGTTAGCCCAAATCGCCCTCAACTACGCTCAAGGTAAACAGAAGGGAAAAGCGCTCAATGTGGGGTGCAAAACCGGACGAACCGCATTCGAGCTAGCGGTAGAGTTCGAAAATGTCACAGGCATCGATTTCACCGCTCGCATGATCCGCATAGGTGTGGAGCTCAAGGACAAGGGCTATACCCAGTACGTCCTGCCCGAAGAAGGGGAAATCGTTTCTTTCCATCAGAAGAATCTCCAGGAACTCGGCCTCGACGGAGCTCGAAACAAAGTCGAGTTCATGCAGGCCGACATATCCAATATGAAAGATCTATTTTCCGGATACGATCTCATACTGGTAGATTCGACTCTGGAAAACGCATACAACCCGAGGATATTCCTGGAAGGCGTCCACAAGCGATTGAATTCGAATGGGCTTTTGATCATCGCTTCTAGTTACGCTTGGGACGAGTCCAAGACGGATCGAGACCAATGGCTTGGCGGATTCAAGGTGGATGGTGAAAACACCACTACTCTAGATGCCTTGCAAACCCTGCTATCGCCGAATTTCAAACGAATCGCGGAGCCTATCGAAGTAGATCAGGTAATCCGAAAAACGAGACAGACTTTCGATCACAACGTAATCCAGGTAACGATTTGGGAACGAGATTAGCGGTTTCAAACGGCTGCTTGGGGATAAGTAGCCCTACCCGTATTTTCAACTAGCCCGGCATATGGTGGGGCTGACTGCGGGTCGGGCGTAGCGTCGGCATAGACTGATCCCTAGTCAGCGCTTACTAGGCAAAGCGTCGTTTTCAGCAGTCTTCTAGGCAATTTTGACTTCATTCTTCGATGCGTGCGTATGCGATGCAATCGGCGTGCCCAAGTACCTGTTTTCGCTGATCTTTTACTAAACACAGCCTAGCAACAGGAGTCCTCTTCGAACTCGAGAACCTTCGGCTAGGGCACGATGCGACATAAGTAGCGCGGCGCTACAGCCCGCGATAGTTTGATCCTCTATTTCCCCGAAAACGGGCTGACGCTCCGCGCTACTGAATCGAACTCCTCGATCTTCAGATTCACAGTTGCCAAGCCACGCCACCTACCCTCTCCTTTCATGTTTTCATGAGAGTTAAGGAGTTCTATTTGCACACCTCCAATCGCATAGAGTTGCTAGCCAAGCAACTGGCGCTTATGGCTCAAGAACGACCCTTGCCTGGACCGCTTGATCAGGAAGCAGTCATGACGCTGAACACCGGCATGGCAAAGTGGCTGAGATTTGAGATCGCTCGCAACACTGGTATCGCATTCGGCTGGGAGTTCCCCTTTCCCAATCTGCTCTTCAAGAGGATCGCGGCTGGCTTCGAATCTAGGTTTGCCGATTGCGTAGACTACGACGAGGCCCGTGCCCAATGGGAAATCTACGATCTGCTTTATCAGATCGATTCCGAACCAGAGTTCTCGCTCATTAACGCCTACAGCCGACGCAGTTCCGGGCACCGTTTGCGTTTAGCCGCAAAACTGGCGAGCCTGTACGGCAAGTACTTGCTCTACCGGCCAGAGAAAATCGTGGCCTGGGAGTCCGGTGACGGTAAAAGGGACTGGCAAGGAGAACTTTGGCGACGACTCTGCCGCCGAATTTACGGAAACAGACCCCCCTACCCTCATACCGCGGCCCTGTGGGATCTCCTGAGAAGATATCCTAATAAGCGATCGAAGGGGAATATCGACCTTTGGCCCGGCCGCATTTCCGTTTTCGGAGTGTCCTCCCTTCCGCCCGTCTATTTAGACCTGCTAGAAGCCGTATCCTACGAACGACCGGTACACATTTTCCTTCTACAGCCCACGGATCTCTATTGGGCCGACCTGAAATCGAAAAAGAGCATCGCCAAAGCCTCGCGCAAACATCCCTCCGTCGACGATTCACTTTCCTCTGATCTACCTGAAGAACTATTCGATATCGGGAATCCCTTGCTGCCCGCGCTTGGAAAACAAGGACAAGCTTTCTTGGACCTCATTCTAGACAAGGACCCTATCCACGACGACTCTCTATTCGAGCAACCGGATCCCTCGACGCAGCTAGGCTGTCTCCATTCCGATGTCTTCACCCTAGAAAACCGCAAATCCGATGAACCCCAATCGTACCGGTTCCCACCATACGACGGATCCATCCAAATACACAGCAGTTCCAACGCCAGGCGCGAAGTGGAAGCTCTTTGGGACTACCTTGTAGATTGCTTCGCTAAAGACACCCATCTGAAGGCTAGCGATATACTCGTAATGGCTCCCGACATACAAGCCTACGCCAGCCATCTGCAATCAGTATTCGAACAGGGTAAAAGCTCCGGCATGGATATACCCCTTTCCGTTGCCGATCGTTATGGACCTAAGGAATCAAACTTTCTCTCCGGCATAATAAGCCTTTTGAGACTGGTGTCCGCTAGAGCTTCAGTCACGGAAATCATCGATATCCTTAAAGCCCCAATAGTACATCAAGCATTCGATTTCGACGAAAGCGAAATAGACACAATCGAAAATTGGATACGCGAGTCCAACACGGTCTGGGGATGGGATGCGGATCATCGAGCTTCCTTCAACGCATTCGCCACTGACCGAAATACTTGGAAAGAGCTTCGAAGTCGTCTAGCGGCGGGAATCGCCTTCAACGATGAATCGATTCTCGTTCAAGGCAGGATTTCTCCTCTATCTGACGTCGAAGGCGCGGCGACGCAGACCGCTGGACGTTTTATTGAATTTCTCGATTTCCTAGAAGAAATCTACCGATTTGGAGGATCGTCGGATACCGTTTCCGGGTGGAACCGCAGGCTCGGTTCCCTTTTCGAGCAGTTCTTCCCTACAGACCGAATCGAGTCGTTACGCTATTTCGGGGCCCTCGCCACACTGCAATCCACTCTGCCCGAATCTTCTTCAGTGATTGTCGACGGAAGTGATGCGGTTGCCAGTGTCTCAGAGGCCTTGGAACGCAACGATCCGTCCACGGGATTCTTATCGGGTCGCGTCACTTGCTGTTCGCTCAAGCCCATGCGTAGCATTCCCGCCAAGCGGATTTGCCTGCTTGGCATGAACCATGAGCAATTCCCTCGCCGACCAAACCAACTCCCTTTCGACCTTCTCGTCAGCCAACCCCGCCGGGGCGACCGCAATCCCAAAGAAGAAGACAAGCAGTACTTTCTGGAAACCCTGCTTTCCGCGCGAGACGGGCTGTTCATCAGCTACCAAGGCATCTCTCCGGTAAACGAGAACCCCAAGGAACCCTCCAACGTGGTATCGCTAATAATGGACTATCTGGATACGGCTTCGCGCGCCTCCGGAAATGCTTCTCGAGTAGTGAAGCACAAAAGGCAATCTTACGATCCTGACTACTTTTCGGATTCGACCCTTTTCACTTATTCCGATTCCAGAGCTCGAAAGGCGCTATCCTACCTCAGAAGCGGCGATCGGCGTCCCTCACCTCCAACTTCCGAGAAACGGGCGCTACAAATCGAAGAGACTGATCTTAGAACCATCTCCATCGATTCGCTCATCCGCTTTTATAAAGATCCATCCAGATTCTTCATTCAATCTGTTGCCGGAGGCCGCTTTGTGGAACGCGAAGAACTCTGGCTCGAAACCGACCGGATAAACCAGGATCCGCTGGACCGTTACCAAATTCGCAAGCGCTTCGCGGATGCCATCCAATCCGGCCGTCCCATAAATTCCGTCCGCCCTGACTTGATTTCCGCGCTTAAGCTTCTTCCTCCCGGCCACCTGGGCAAGTTCGCATTCGATTCCATTCGTGAGCAAGCTAGGCTTATCGATTCCCTATGGGCGACAAGCAAGTCCATCCGTCCCGGCTATTTCGAATACTTCGATCTCGCGATAAGCACTTATCGGTTGCATGGACAGCTTCGCCTTAACGCGAATCAAGACTTCAACTACATATTGGTCCCAGGAAAATTAAATGGCAGAGCCCGAATTGAAACCTGGATTCGCCATCTGCTAGTCAACTCTATGCGATCGGTCGAGACGCGTGTATACTCGCTCGATGAAAGCGAATCCACTCTAGCCTACTCTCCTCCAGACAATCCATCAGCCCTCCTCCAAGATCTCATGGAGACCTTTTGGTCTGGTCAAACCCAGCCCATTCCGCTCAAAACCCAAACCAGTTGGGATGCCTTCACCAAGGCGTCCAAGAATCAATCTCCTTCAGAAGGTCTACCGTTTATCGAAACGCTCTGCTCACTTAGCCAATCTCTCCTTGAGCAAGCAGAGGATTCGGAAGTCCTTCGCTCCGGGAGCACTTGGACCCAGTATGATCGAGCCTGCTTCGGCGAATCGCCCCCATTCAATTCGGATCACGGAAAATTGGCTCTCAAAATCTGGCAACCCTACACAGAACACCTTGGCTCCCTATGATCGCCATAAGCAAAGGGGTAACGCTAATCGAAGCCAGTGCAGGCACCGGCAAGACTTATACGCTATGCCAGATCATCCTTCGCCTCATCATCTCTGAAAATATCCCCATAGATCGGATACTCGCTATCACTTTTACTCAGGCGGCAACTGAAGAGCTAAACAGCCGAATCCGTAATCTATTAAGGGATTCGCTAGAACAAATCGAGAGCCAGAATATCACGGATGAGTCTCTGCAAAATATCCTAGAGCAGTCCTCTATAGAAGCGTCGGTCGCCGGCCAAAGGCTGAATAATAGTTTGCAGCTTTTCGATGAGGCTACCATCGCCACTATCCACGGATTTTGCAAACGCTGCTTGGAAACCCTCTCGTTGGAGTCCGGAGTTCCTTTCGATGCAGCTCTCGAGCCAATCGATGATGAATTGATTTCCCAGCTTAAGGATGAATTCATTCGTATCCATATACTGGAACGCTCTTATCTACTAACTCTCGCATACCACTCTACACCTCGCTACTCTAAGAAATTCAAAACGGTTGCCAAGGAATCCGCTTCTCACCCATACGCTCGCATTAGACCAGAACCGCAGACAGTCGATTACGGGCTATTCGAGACCGCTTTTGACGACATTCAAAATGGCGTTGAATCGCTTCTCGACCGTGCAGTAGAGCTGATCCCCTTACTGAAAGCCAACAGCCGATTAGCCAAACGTCTAAGCGAGCCATCGGAAAGCAACCAACTAGTTTCTCTAGCTCATCGGAAGCGCCCACTTGTTGAGGATCTCAAACTACTCGAGGACCTATCTCTCTCTTCCTGGCTCAAAGCGGTCAAGAAGGCCCATAAAGATTTAGATCCACCTAAAGTCTCTAGGGCCATCGATCTGTTCTTGGCCCAGATTGGAAACGCTATAGACGGACTTGTCTGGGAATATCGCGAGTGGCTTTTCCGATTACTGAGCCAAGAAAAGGAGCGGCGAAATATTATTTCGTTCAACGACTTGATTCATTTATTGCACAAGACCCTGCGATCGGACGCGGACCCTTCCCTCGCCGAGCTCATCCGTAATCAATATGATGCCGCTCTCGTTGATGAATTCCAGGATACCGATCCCATACAGTACGAGATCGTTCAACATCTATTCGGAGATGGATCGAAATTCCTGTTCTACATTGGTGATCCCAAGCAGGCGATCTACCGATTCCGCGGGGCAGACATTTTCGCCTATTTCAAGGCTACCAAAGATAGTGGCGAGCGGCTTACTCAATTATCAAAGAACTATCGTTCTACGCCAAATCTCATCTCCGCGGTCAACGCCATATTTTCGTCATCGATCGATGGTTTCGGCATCGATCGTATCCGTTTTTACCCTTCTGATTCATCCAAGACACCGGATTCAGATCGTAGGCTTCAATTCCGGGCAATCGAGTTCAATCGACATGAGCCAAAGACACGAGCGAACCTAGCTGCCGATCTCGCCCGGGCAAGCGCCACTCAGTTTGCCAAGCGAATCAAAACTGAACCTGACTTTGATCCCGGCAAGGTAGCCTTTCTCGTATCCAAAAATCAGGAAGCCGACATTCTACACAGGGAATTAGCCCTGAAAGGCATAGATTCGGTTATCCGTTCCGACAAAAGCGTTTTCCAGACGGATTCGGTGGATATCGTATTACAACTTCTGGAGGCCGTAGCCCATCCTTCCCGACAGTCCATCGTCAAAGCGCTTCTTCTAACGCCGATCTGCGGGAAATCCTGGAACGACCTACTCAACGAGGGAGCAGCTGAGGAAATTCACAAGATTCTCGATTTCATCCATCAATGGTCACGCGAATGGTATTCATCAGACTTCGACACTCAGTTTCAGAAGTTTCTCGCTCTAACCGGAGCGGAGAATCGCCTTTTAGAGAATCCGGAAGGAGAACGGCTCTACACCGATCTCTGTCAACTAAGCGAATTGCTGCAAAGCGAGGCAATCTCCAGGCTTACCTCGCCTTCCCACTTGTCGAATTGGCTCAACAGCATGCGGGAAGAGAACGTATCCAATCGCGAGGACTGGCAATCCCGATTGCGATCCGACGAAGGTAAACCGCAAATCATCACGATTCATAAAAGCAAGGGTTTGCAGTTTCCGATAGTCATATGCCCATTCTTGTGCGGCCTACGAACAAAACCGTCCAAAGAACTTGCTCTGTATCACGACAGCAATAGCGCGGATTCTTTAGTTATCGATCTCAATCCACAAGGCGACCCTTCCGCCACCATTAAATCCGAGAACGAAGAGTACGCTGAACACCTGCGGCTAATCTATGTCGCCCTCACAAGAGCAGCCACCGAGTGCCTTGTTTATCTTTATCCAGAAGATCAGCTTAGAGACAAAGAGCCCTCATCAATCAGTCGGCTTTTCTTGGGTACGGAAAATGCCAGAGCAGCTCGAGCTAACAAGAATCTCGCCCTATCCGTCGCCGTGAAACTTGGATCTCTTCAACCGGAATCTATCGATTTCGAAACGCTGCGATTCGCGGATGTTGAAAGTGAAGACACTCTTGTTATCCAAAAACGAAGTAGCCATTCTAATCCTACGCCACTACCCATTCCGGTTAACGCATCTCCGCTGGAAGAGCGTGTGCTCAGCTTCTCGACCATTACTAGGATCGCTAGCTTCGAATCAATCGATGCTGCAGAAATCGAGTTCGACGAGCGTGACATTCAGGAAGATTCGGAAGCGATTGAAATCGTCGATAGCCAGGAAAGCAGTATCGGTCCTTCAATATTTACGCTCCCTAAAGGGGCCATAACTGGCAATTTGCTTCACGCCATTCTGGAATCCATCGACTTTCAAAACCCTGATGCCATTCAAGATACGGTCGAGCAAGCATTCCATAAAATCCAATTCGGCAATGAAGATCATCTGCCTGCCGTAGCAGCCCACATCCGTTCCTTGTTAACGATTCCCCTGGGCCAACGATTTTCACTCAGTCATATATCATCTCAAAATCGAGTCGCCGAGCTAGAATTCGCCTTTCCAACGAGCGACAATCCACTGCCGAGAATCGCCCGAGCCTTACGTGATCACGCGAGCCTTCCCATAACGAAAAGCTGGATTGATTCCCTGAGCCTAGAACGGGCGCCGATACGCTCTTCGTATTTGCGTGGCTTCATAGATCTTGTCATCTATTTTCAAGGACAATTCTATATCTTGGATTGGAAGTCTAATTTCTTGGGCAACAAAATCAGCGATTATACCGAATCCGCTCTCGTTGAAGAAATGGAAGGCTCCGACTACTTTCTTCAATATTGCCTCTATGCAGTTGCCCTCAAGCGATACTTGGAACGCAAGTATCCCACCGATGACTATTACCAATATTTCGGAGGATCCTTCTACCTATTTATAAGAGGAATCAACCCGCGTGATCAGGAGGGAATATTCTTCGATCGTCCGAAACGGGAACTATTGGATGCTCTCGACGAAGCGCTAGCGGGGCCATGAATTCCATTCAACCAGATCAACTTGAACGAGCGCTGCGGTACGAGCCTTTCGCTGCATCTGATCGCGTGTTTTGCAGACTCCTGAAAGAATCCTTTTCAGAAGAGAATGCGTTTGTTCTAGCAGCCGCTTCTTTGTGCCTCTCTGCAGTCCGCGAAGGACATTCTTTCTTCGACCTGGCAAGCCCCGAACTACCCGAGCTATTATGCGAAGCTCTGGGAAACGCTTGGCCAACGGTAGCTGAATGGGCCTCTATTGCTGAAAGCAGCCACTCAATCGGTCGTCCCGGAGACGACAACCCGCTCATTCTCGACGGCGAATCCGCCCTTTATCTCCATCGCTACTTCGATTACGAGACCGAACTCGCAGACAAGGTCTCCATCAAAGCCAGCCAAATGGTTCCTGCCAGCTTGGCATACGCTCACTCTTCACTCATCTCTGAAAGCATGCAGGCCGATTCAGTAGAGAAGGCCCTAAAAAACCGGTTCTACTTGATTTCTGGCGGACCTGGAACAGGAAAGACAACCACTGTTTTGGCCTATCTGGTAGAGTGTATTCAAGGATTGGATTTATCTAATCCCTTGCGAATCGCTGTAGCAGCTCCAACCGGAAAGGCTGCAGCCAGGGTCTCGAACTCAATCAGAGATGGTCTGGCTCGTTTCGACTTGGAGGGTTCCCTAGAAAAGAAAATCCTATCTATTCCTTGCCTTACTATACATCGGCTTCTGGAAGCTATCCCAGGAAAGACAAGCTTTCGTCGAAACCAAAAACGCCCATTGGAATACGATATTCTGATAGTCGACGAATCCTCTATGATCGATCTCCCGCTCATGAGAAAGCTCATGGATGCTGTGCCAGAAGATTCCTCGATTCTTCTCCTAGGCGACGACAATCAGCTTTCATCAGTAGAGGTCGGTTCCGTATTCGGCGATCTAGTTAGATCAACCAGCAATCACCAAAGCCCGCTATTCGGGAAATCCACTCACTTGACAAAAACGTTCCGCTTTACACCGGATAGCTCGATATTCAGACTTTGCCAGGCCTGCAACGACGGCCATTCAGGAAACTTCCGAGCAATTCTAGAGGGAAAGCAAAACGATCTTAACTTTCAAACCCTCAAAAAGACTACCAACCCAAGCTTGACTTCAGTATTGAATCTCGCGGAAGCGGCATTTCAGCGTCGCGCCCAATCAGAAGATCTCGCCCAAGCATTCGGGCAACTATCCCAATTCATTGCATTAGCCCCTCTCAACAACGGTCCTTATGGCGCCAATGCTATCAATCGATTGACCGAAGAAAAAATTCGCCGGCAGCATAACCTACCGTCTGTGGAATTTTATTCCGGACAACCACTGCTTGTATTGGAAAATAATTACGATCTGGGCCTATTCAATGGCGATCTTGGCATCGTTTGGCCCGACGAATCCGGTGAGCTATTCGCCTGGTTCAACGAATCTGAAGGAGCGTATCAAAAGATTCGAACAAGCTGGCTCCCCAGGCATTCGACCGCCCATTGCTTGACAATCCACAAGAGCCAAGGATCCGAGTTCGAACACGTCGCAGGTGTATTCTCTCCGGAAGACACCGAATTTGTTACTCGCGAATTGATTTACACATGTGTGAGCCGGGCAAAAAGCGAAATCACTCTCTTCGGAAATATTGACGCTCTCTGCGCCGCGGTAAGCCGGAGAGTCAATCGAGCGACCCGTCTAGATACCCGCATACTGGAATCTGCTAAGAGTTTAAAGTAGCGGACGATGTTGAATCGACGCAACTCACCACCCTAAGCCTGTCCATGAACCGAGTGCCGATTTAAAAAGTAGCACAGGCATCCTGCCTATAAACCCAGATAGAGGTAACAGACCAGTCCTCGCTCTTCAATGAAGGGGATCTGAGCCGTTCTCTTTACCCGAGAGAACACTTCGACCAGCGGAGCCGCCAGATATTCTAATTTGAAAGACGCTGCGATGACTCAATCCGAGCGACTCGTTACCTCTAGCAAATGGTAACCGAACTGAGTCTTTACTGGACCCTGCACTTCGCCCACTGGAGCGGAGAATACCACTTCATCGAATTCCTTTACCATCATCCCAGGACCGAATTCTCCCAGATCGCCTCCGCTTCTGCCGGAGGGGCATTGCGAGTGCTCTTTAGCGAGATCGGCAAATTCAATGCCTCCTTCAATTTGCGATTTGAGCGCCTCGCACTCGGTTTCGGTGGACACGAGAATATGTCGAGCTGTTGCTTTAGCCATAAGGTTTTACGCTTTTATAAGTATGATTTCAACCTCCAGCAGGATCCTCAGGGCGTAAAGAACAAAAGCCCGGAAATGGACGAATAGAAGAAGTGGCGTACTAATCCTAGATTATCTACTCCACCCGTAGGAACATCGAGATACTTTCTACTTGGATAGTTGTTGTCACTAACAAAGACAATCCTCATGGAAACGCGTTTCCCAAACGGCTTGATTACATAGGTTCTATTGGAGTAGACATCAATCGGACCCAAGTTCGCCTATGAATACCCGCAGAACCTTCCTCTCCTTATCAACTCTCGGCGCTGCATCCGGCATCGGAGCCCTGAAGGCGTTCGGCCAGTCCACACGCGTAGATGGGCACATAGTAATCTCAACCTGGAATTCAGGCATCCCCGCCAACGATCGAGCCTACCAGGTATTGCAAGAAGGAGGAAGCGTTCTCGATTGCGTGGAGAAAGGCGTGAACATTATCGAAAGCGACCCCAACAATCGGACAGTTGGCATCGGTGGATTTCCCGACGAGGAAGGACACGTAACGCTGGACGCTTGCATCATGGATGAACGGCAACGGTGCGGATCCGTCGCGTTTCTTCAACATATTGAAAATCCCGTTTCCGTAGCTCGTAAGGTTATGGAGGATACAAAACACGTTATGCTGGTCGGAGAAGGAGCCCTGAATTTCGCTCTCCGAAACGGTTTCGAAAAGAAGGTTTTGCTCACCGAGAAAACCTTGGCCGCTTGGAAGAAGCGTAAAGCGGAAGCTGAGGCGAGCGAGCCCGAAATCAATGTCGAGAATCACGATACTATAGGGCTAGTCGCCCGCGATGCCGAAGGAAACCTTGCCGGTGCCTGCACCACGAGCGGGGTTGCCATGAAGCTTCACGGCCGCGTCGGCGATTCGCCGATCATCGGGGCCGGACTTTATGTCGACAATGATGTAGGAGCTGCGGCAGCCACCGGATGGGGAGAAGCCGTTCTCGAAAACGCTGGCAGCGCGATGGTAGTTGAATTAATGCGACATGGAAGAACGCCCCAACAAGCTTGCGAAGAAATCGTCAATCGAATCGCCAAGAAGTTCGAGAACTGGAAGAATATACAAGTCGGTTTCATCGCCCTCAACAAAGCAGGCCAGATTGGGGCTTTCGCGATCCAATCAGGATTCAGCTACGCCCATCACTCCGCGGGAAAAAATAAACTTATCAAATCTACGAGTCTTCTAAACAAGGCCTAGTCCTTCGCCCAACTCAATCTTTGTAGGAGCAGCTTTACACTGCGATAAAACTCAATCATATCGCTATAGCGTTCCCCGACCGCGGAACCGCTCCTACGTTCTAGAGAAAAGCCGGCAGGATCGTTTATACTCAATCGACCATCTACGGGTATTCTATGTAGCGATAATTCGACTACATTAAAGCGCTATCCATCTTCCCTACTTACTCCTGGATTGCCAGCGCTTCATCAAGGCGATATTGCGTTCGAGCACATCTATCTGGTCCGGGGATCGTCTTTGCGAGTTAACGTAAACCGCCATATCGCTGTCGTACATGGCCCCTGACTCCGGTCCCTTATCCCCTGTCTCCTCGATCCAAGAATCCAGCATGCCTCGCATGGATAACAACTGCTCGTTAAAGGCTGGGTCGTCGGCAAGATTTCGAATTTCATGGGGATCATTCCTCAAATCATAGAGCTCCTCTTCAGGACGCTTGGACTGAAAAATGCGAGCCTGTACGTCAGTTAGTTTCTTCGCTTTAAGCAAGGACCTCATGGTCATGATAATGCTCTTCTGATCCTTGTAGCGATTTGGCTGCATATGCGGACGGTTCGGGAGGAAATTGCGGATGTACTTGAATTCCTGAGTGCGCACGCAGCGCATATGCTCCACGGTTTCATCGCAACGATCGCGAGCGGAATAGATGGCTGCACGCGGTTCGTATTGATCGCTCAGAATGTTTTTGGCCTGCATGTAATCAGGAATATCGATCCCCGCCAGTCCAAGGGAAAGAGCAGCTATATCGATATGCTCAACCAAGTCGTCCCTAACTTGCCCCTCTTCGACTCCCGGCCCTGCAACAATCAAAGGAACATGTATCCCTTCTTCGTAAAGGAACTGCTTCCCCCGGGCGTGACTAATTCCATGATCTGTCATGAAAAGGACCACTGTGTTCTCGAGATCTCCCTCGGATCGGAGCCGAGCCACGATATCTCCAACAAACTTATCAGTCAATTTGACGCTGTCCAAATACGCCGCCCAATCCTCTCGAATAACTTCGTGGTCAGGATAGTACGGAGGCAGCTTTACTTTCGCCGGATCCGTGCTCTCGCCAAAGAGCTCTTTCATTCTCTGGGCAAACTGACGGCTCCTTTCAATGGCACCTCCTCGGTGCTTTCCTCCTGGCAAATGGATTTGAGCAAAGAACGGTTGCCCGTCCTTCCGTTTACCCCAATCCGGATCATCGTACATTTCCCGATTCCACTCGAAATTGTAATCCGTCTTGCCCATGGAGTCTCGGCCCTTGTTCGGCCATCCGGTAATCGAAGTAAAGTATCCAGCTTCTTGAAACAATTCTGGAATGGGTCGGACAGGATCGGGCAAGTGGATTTTCAATTCCCCGCGTCCACTACGGTGATGATGTGATCCGATCGTGGTCTGATACATCCCTGTGATGAACGCCGATCGGTTGGTCGAGCAAACGGGAGCGGTAACGAAGGCCTTGGAAAAAAGAAGACCAGAATCCGCCAAAGCATCCAAATGCGGTGTCTCGATCGTCCCTTCCCCATAGCAGGAAAGGTTGGCCGACATGTCGTCGATAATGATCCAGACTATATTAGGTCGATCGGCCGCTACGGCTAAGCTGGCGATCAGCCAACCCAGCAGGGTCAAGATAGTTGATTTGAATGGGGACATAGGAAACACAGTTGGTTTTTTAGCAAATCGTATCCGAAAAACGAATCCCTACAAGAAAGCGCGGTCCAAGCAAGCGGATTCGCCATACCGATGCATCCCGATTTCCAAATCGAACGGGCAAAGAACCTAGTAGCTTCAGCAGTGCCGGTTTGAAAAGCAGCACAAGCCTGATGACTGTACACAAAGGTATAGAATATACTGGCTAGAAGCCTATTCTACCCATCTTGGGAATCTGGAAGTCTTTATCCAAAACACTTCAATCCGTTAGATCGAACTAGGCAAGACCACTTCCAGTCGAGGTATCTATCATGCTTTCCCCTGCCAAGAATATGCGGCTCGCCTCGATCCAATGCGTCGTCGTCGTCGACAAGCAGGCCTTTCAGCTCAACCGATAGGGTGAAGGGATCAAAGGCCGCTTTCTCCAGCGCAATGGTCCGATCTAAAGCTTCAACCACACTCCCCTGCAAAACGTTCTTCATGATGATCGGCGCGACAAAAAATCCGAAGATCGCGTACAACAGGTAAATTCTGCCCACGCCTACCAGAATCTTCATCCACAAGGGGCGTTTCGCTTTCTTGGTATTATTCGGCGCGCTCATTAACCTTATGACATTCAACATGAAATACTGCGCCGAGTCACGTTATCTGTTGCCTCCCGACTTCTTTTTTCCGAGCAACCAATCCAGTGAAGTTTAAAGCGGTAATCTGGGACATGGATGGACTCCTGCTCGACTCGGAGCGGATTTCTCACGATTCTTGGCTGACCGCCTGCCACTCTCTTGGGGTAGAGGTTCATGAGGACGTGTTTCGAAGCATAATCGGACTGAACAGCCGGACCAGTCGCAAAACGCTAGGCGATCAAATCGGAGAGGTCGTCGATCTAGATCACTTGATCTATACAACCAACGAGATCTATCAGGAACGGGTATCCCAAGGCGTTCCTCTTAAGACGGGAGCCAGAACCTGCATCGAGTGGCTCCACCGCAACTCAATCCCCCAAAGCGTAGCCACCTCAACAAAGCAAGCCCTCGCCAAGAAAAAACTTGGACAACACGATCTGGTCGACCTCTTTCATTCCATCGTCGGCGGCGATCAAGTGGAGAACGGAAAGCCGAACCCTGAAATTTTCATCACTGCGGCCAGCCGCATGGAAACCGATCCTGCTGACTGTATCATTTTCGAGGATTCACGCCACGGCATCGCAGCCGCCAATGCATCCGGCGCTCGTCCCATCCTAGTACCCGATCTCGCTATTCACGACGAAGAAAGCAAATCCCACGCTTGGCAAATTTGGGAATCGCTTGAGGAGGGGCCTGAAAAATTTGAAGAGTGGTTGGGGTGAAATTCGAGATGAGGCATCAAAGTCGGAG
Source organism: uncultured Opitutaceae bacterium (assembly GCA_964521705.1). GTDB lineage: Bacteria > Verrucomicrobiota > Verrucomicrobiia > Opitutales > Opitutaceae > Pelagisphaera. The sequence continues at coordinate 21,811 of CAZFUD010000009.1, forward strand.
AAAAAACTCCTAGCCACAGTTTCAAGCGGCATCCGCAAACCGCTAGTGAAATTGCCTACCTTGTTAAAGGTCCCTTGCTCAAAAAAACAAAACTCTCTGTAAACGTCCCCCATCGAACTGATAAAAAATCATCGTTCAACCTACAGCTGGTTCACTTAGGAGGCCAAGAGAGGGAGAAGGAAGGCAAAAGGGCCGTCACGAGTTAACGCGCGCTTACAAAGACCAGACCCCTAGTAGCGCAACACCGAAAAACCCATTCTATTCCTTGAAGCCGTGTCCTCAACATCTAGATTCCACCGCTACATGGAGTTTACCTTTTCTACCGCGAACGAGATTCACTTTGGCCCCGGGATAGCCCGTTCAGTCTCCGAGTTTATACCTGATCAATTTAGTCGATGCTTCGTTCTAACGGGTTCGTCGCCAGAACGTCTCCAGGATATGCTAAACAGCCTTTCCAAAAAGGGCAAACAGGTAGAAATAGCTTCTGTCGTTGGAGAACCTACCATTGAAAGCATTAACTCGCTTGTAGGCCATACGACGCGTTTCAATCCGGAAATTGTCATCGGAATTGGGGGAGGCAGCGTCCTGGATGCCGGGAAAGCGACCGCTGCCCTCGTCGCCAATCCCGGCGATCCATTGGACTACCTGGAAGTCGTAGGAAAAGGCAAACCGCTAACGCATCCAGCAATCCCCTACATGGCAATTCCCACCACAGCAGGAACCGGTTCGGAGGTCACTCGCAATAGCGTTATCGGCGTGCCAGAAAAGGGCGTTAAAGTCAGCCTTCGCAGCTCATCAATGTTGCCTCGCTGGGCCGTAGTCGATCCAGAACTTACCTACCAACTTCCGCAAGCGATAGCCGCATACACCGGAATGGATGCCCTCATCCAATGTCTCGAGGCTTATCTATCCCGCTTCGCCAATCCCATCACGGATGGAGTCGCTTTAGAGGGACTAAGACGGGCCGCTCAGTCCCTCCGCAAGGCCTGTTCAGAAACGCTTATTCCAGAGGCCAAGGCCGATCTATGCATCGCTTCCCTTTGCAGTGGCATCGCTCTTGCCAACGCTAAGCTCGGCGCGGTCCATGGATTCGCAGGACCCATAGGGGGGATGATCGACGCTCCTCACGGAGCTCTCTGCACTAGTTTAATCCTGCCAGTTCTGAGGACGAACGTCGAGATCGCTAAACGGCGCGATCCCGACGGGACCGTATCCAGAAAAATAGATCAAGTTGCCAAAGTTTTGACAGGCAACGCGTCTGCAAACGCTCACTACGCGATCGCCTGGATTGACTCTCTCATCAAGGATCTGCCTTTGAAATCGCTCGCCGATCTCGGCTTCCAGTCCTCCCAAATCCCCCAAGCTGTCGCAATGGCGGCGGAATCGAGCAGCATGAAAGGAAACCCTGTTGATCTCGAATCAGCCGATCTCCGCGAGATATTGCAGGAATGCCTAGAAATTCATTGAGAGATAGCCTATCTAATAACTCGCTTTGTAAATTTTAGCCGCCCTACCCCCCCAAATAATCGGAACGCTTATTGAGCATCCTCCATTCCTGCCCCGATCCTATGAAAAAGTTCGCCCTTACCATCTTTGCCGCTCTTCTTACCGTCAGTTTCACGTTAGTTGCTGATGAAAGCCCGAATTTTATCATCATAATGGTCGATGATATGGGATTCGCTGGTCCCAGGATTTCACCGTACTCGAACCCCAACTACGATACACCTGGCATGGATCAATTGGCTCGGGAGGGAATGCGATTCACCGATTTTCACTCCTCCGGAAGTGTTTGCTCACCCACAAGAGCAGGGCTTCTGACCGGCCGCTACCAGCAACGGGCGGGCATAGAAGCGGTAATCCACCCCTACCCTGGTCATCCCGAACATCGAAAGGGATTGAGGGAAAGCGAGACCACCTTTGCAGAAGTATTCCAGAAAAACGGATACGCCACTGGAATAGTCGGCAAATGGCACATGGGCTACCCAGAAGGCAATTCCGAATTTCACCCGCAAAATCATGGATTCGACTATTTCCGCGGCTACCACAGCGGCAACATCGACTACATCAATCACTGGGGAGATCACTACGAGCACGATTGGTGGCACGGTAGAAAAGAAACCATTGAAGATGGCTACACCACTCACCTGATCAATCGCTACGCCCTCGAATTCATTGAGGAAAACCAAGACCGCCCATTCTGCCTCTACGTTGCCCATGAATCGCCCCACGCCCCGATTCAAGGTCCCGATGATCCGATCCAACGGGGTCCAGGGATGCAGGAACGTATCACCCCTCAAGACGAAGCCATGAAGCAAATGATTCTGGAAATGGATAAAGGCGTTGAGGAAATCCGCAGCCGTATAGTCAGCCTCGGTCTGGAAAAGAACACTTTTATACTGTTCTTTTCCGACAATGGGGACGCCCCTAATACCAATACGGGAAGCCCAAAGCTCAGAGGCCACAAAGGGTCTCTCTACGAGGGAGGTCACCGAGTACCCGCTATCGCATGGTGGCCCGGCAAGATTCCAGCCAACAGTGTCTCCGACGCGCTGGGCATCTCCATAGATATCATGCCGACTATTCTATCAATTGCTGGCATTGAAAAACCGGCTAGTCTCTCGCTGGATGGAATCGATATCTCTCCCATATTGTTCGACGAATCCGTTTCCCTCCCGGAGCGAATCCTTTTCTGGGCGGGACTTTCTAATAGCGGGCGGCGTTCCGAAGCTGCGCGAGAAGGTCCCTGGAAACTGGTTGTCCAACATCCGGACGCGCCAGAAGGAACCTACGAAAACGAGACGGCAGAACTCTACAACCTCGAAGGAGATCTCGTGGAATCTACTGACTTAGCCGAGGAAATGCCTGGTCGGGTTAGCACCATGCTGGCAGCCTTGCACGATTGGCTAGCTGATACCAAGCGGACCAGAACGCCTCAGCCTGGAAGCTGGCTGGAAACGACCTCTACAGGACGGGAAATGAACGAGTCCTTCTTCCGATTCCGTGACGAAAAACAGCAGTCCTACGACGCCCAGTTCAGCCAAAACTAGATCTCACCATAGCTGTAGACGCGATCTCTGATCGGGTTCCTCATTCAACCTGCTCGAAGATCGCTTAGCATTTTAGGTAGAGGGCGATCTCACGCCAACGCTTAACTGTCGTCTGGTAGGGCTGCTTGTCCCCAAGCAGCCGCACAGTATTCAATCCGCGATCGACCCCTCAAGCATTCACCCCCCCCTGAACTTAGGCTGCAATCAATCGTAGGAGCGGGTTTATCCCGCGATATGTTGTGCGTAATCCTATGGAAATCGCGGCGTAAAGCCGCTCCTACAAGATATGAATGTCGCGGTAACCCACCACCGTTGGGATCGCTAAGCTCATTCTGGTGAGCTGTTTGGGAACTAGCACTACAATGTAACTAATTCAATGCCCACGCCAAGCTCTAATCAACCCTCACCCAGTTCACACAGGCCGGGGTCGACACGAAGGTTTCCAGCTTCGCGTCTTCCAACAAGCCTGTCTCTGGATCCACTTTGTAGATCACCAGATTGTTGCCGCCTCGATTGACAATCGCCATCCACTTCCCGGTAGGGTCGATGGAAAAATTCCGAGGGGAACGACCTTTACTGGTTACGTGGCCTTTAGGCGAAAGCGCCCCCTTTTCTCCAACTGCGAATATTGCGATGCTGTTATGGCCACGATTAGACACATACAAATGGCGCTCTTCGGGCGACAACAATATTTGGGCAGTCGAACTGGGTCCCTTAAATTCCTCGGGTAACGTTGAAACGGTATCAACTATTTTCATACTACCATCGCTCTCATCGATTGACAATAGATCCACTGTCGACGTGATCTCGTTATTCACGTAAGCATATGATCCAGATGAATGGAATGCCATGTGTCGCGGGCCGCCCCCACCCGTAGACTTGAGCCGCGAGGCCATCTCCAATTTTCCCGTCACTGGATCGAAGTTATAATGGACTATGGTATCCTGGCCCAGATCGGGAACATAAACATAAGGTTTTCTCGGATGCGTATAGATCGAGTGTGGATGAGCTTCTAATTGCCTCGATTCCACGACGCCGCTTCCGCCCACGTGTTTCGCATAACCCGACTCATCCCCAATTATCCCCTTCGTATCGACAGGATAGGCATGAACACCTCCGCCTGCGTAAGATATCGTGAATACATGTTGGTATACTCCTCGATAATGCACGTAGGCCAATATGGGGCTTTTTTCAGCAGGACGGGCGCTAATCTCCTCTAAGCCCCCATCATCCTGAATCGCGAAGGATTTTAGAACACCATTGTTCTCGCCGACGCCATCCAGTATGCCTGTACTAAATAAGCGATCGGTATCCGCGTCAATCGCTTGATACGTTGTCTGATTCAGTGGAGCGGCCAAGCTCAATTCCGACAACTTCGGGCCGGTGGAGGAAAAATCCGCTACATATATCCCTTCGCTTTCCGCTTCCGTATAAGTTCCGACATAGATTCGGTAATTGAGATCTAGCTCACTGGTTTTCGAACATCCAGAAAGAAGGATTGCCGAAAGGATAACAACCGATGTCGCCAAACGTATCATACCGATGATGGTCTTTATGGAATCGGAACCTGTCAAGAGAGAGGCCAATTTCAGATTGATGAATTTCCTTCCACACGTATCAAAGCCCTCTAACTGTTCTATTCGGGCAAGAGCCCCAAAGGTTGATTCATAAACAATTGTAGCGGAGGGCAGCCTAACTCGCTTCTGGCTTTGCCCCTAGGAAATTCAAAAAATTGAGAAGAATAGATGGAGTTAAGAATAGCTGGGATCGGTACGCGGAAACCGATGCCATGAGAGCTGTTCTCACAGGCGGCGACTGGGAGGAGGATGCGTTTTACGAAACCGGGCGCGTTGAAATCCGAACGATTGTCGAGCAAATCGATAAGATCGCTCCCGACCTTCCGCTAAAGTCCGCCTTGGATTTTGGGTGCTGAATCGGATGACTGTCTTTTAACCTAGCCTCGCGCTTCGATTCAGTTACAGGAGTCGATATTTCAGCCAAGATGCTCGAGATCGCTCGGTCCAATCATCGCAAGCCTGACAATGTGGAACTGAAGCTGAATTCTAAGACCTATCTGTCTCTGCTTGCCAGCGAGCTTTTTGATTTCGTCCTCAGCTTGATCGTCTTGCAGCATATGCCGTGGCGATATGTGAAAGCCTACTTGTCCAAGCTTGTCCGAGCCGCTAAACCGGGCGGCATCATTGTGTTTCGAATACCAACGCGAACGGTGGCTCCATTTCAATCCTGGACTGACAAGACTTTGCGCTCGGATGACCCCTCAATAGGAAGGCTCTGCTACCGATCCGCTATGAGGATCCTCAGATGGATTCCCATAAAAGTCGTACATGCCTTCATGACCAGCGCTCTTTGGCACCAGGTTCGCTATCTAAAGTTAAGAGCTAGCGGGCAACCCCACATGGAAATGAATCCTTGGGAAGAGGCTTCATTGGAAGCGTTTATCGAAAAGCGTGGGGCCAAGATTCTTCAATGCCAAAAAGAGCCCGAAGTTCCCGAAAGCCTCGAGAGCTACGTCTATTTCGTAAGGAAAGCCATGCGGTAATAGACCGACCCAGCCGATTGGCAAATTTACCGCTAGCTAACTGGATCTAACTAAAAAGCTTACCTATTGGTTTCCCACCATCGGTTATGGGAACAGGACGATCGCCATCATAAAGCTCTTTCGCTGGATCGATTCCTAAAGTAGCGAAAATGGTGGCGAACAAGTCCGGAACCGATACTGGCGTATCTATAATCTTCTTACCCAATTCGTCAGTTTCTCCAATGACGCCATTGTGGTTTAATCCACCACCAGCCAGCACGATACTAAAAGCAGTTGCCTGATGCCCACGTCCACCTTCGTTATCGAATTCCGGCGGACGTCCGAATTCCGTTCCGATCACGATCAAGGTGCGATCTAGCAGGTTATGGGCTTCGAGATCCAAGGTCAGCGAAGCGAAGGCATTGTCTAATTCCCGGATCAATCCATGCTGATTTAGCTGACCTTTTTTATGGGTATCCCATCCTGTACCATTGATGAAATTCAAATTGTGAGAAACTTCCACGAAACGGACGCCAGATTGAACCAAACGCCTAGCCAACAAGCAGCGTTGTCCAAACTCGCCTCCATAGGACTCCCTCAACTCAGCCTTTTCCCGGGAAAGATTAAAGGTATCCATGAACGAGGACCCCGCTAGTCGCAAGCTAGTTTCAATCCCAGCATCGTAGTTCTGGACAGCCGCATCGACATTCCCCTGTGCTGAATAGCTTTCTCTCAAAGTTTTCAGCAGGTTTTGTCTTCGACTGATACGCGCGCCATCCACGTCCGGTGGTGGAATCAAGCCTCTCGGACCCGCTTCCGTATCCGTGAGATACAGGTAACTATCCTTCGCTCCCAGAAATCCTGGACCTCTAGTCAAATTAGGATATCCAATCAATACATACGGTGGAACACCTTCTTCCTCTACCCCTCGCTCGTGGGCGACGATCGAGCCAATGGAAGGATAGATGACAGTTCCACTCGTTGGCCTGCCCGTGTGCATACGATTTACCGCCGCCGCATGCTCGTTAATCGTATCATGATGCACCGTCCTTATAGCGGAAATCCTATCCATTAGCTGAGCGGATCGCGGCAGATACTCGCATACTTGAACGCCATTTACGGCCGTTGGGATCGGATCGTAATAGGAGCCCGGAACGCGTTTGACAGCATCTCCCCTCCTCTTCGGGTCCCACGTATCGACATGACAGCAGCCACCACCTAGCCAGAGCATTATGCAGTGGTCCGCTTTCCCCATGGCCAAGGATTGGATTTGCGAGGAGATCGCTGGCCGACTTCCGACCACCAAGCCCGCGGCGCCAGCCCCCAATGATCCGATAAAACGACGTCTATTCATAGTATGTGTATTCATGGCACAAAGATCATCTCCGGTGAATTGATGAGGGCCCATAGCCCATCCTCGAAATTGTGGCGCCACGAGTCTGTCAAGTATCGCGTGGGCGGATCGCCAGCCTCGATGTCGCGGGCGATCGCTTCCTTGATTTCGTTGGCTTCAGAACGCAAGTGATTCGTCCAGGTCACATAGGGATACCTTTTACCTGGCGGAGCTCCTTTGCGTTCGCTTTCCGGTATAAACCGACTTGCGAATCCCTTCTCTAACAAGTCCCGAAAAGCCACTTTCTCCGCTCCATCCGGATGCCTTCCCAGAGTTCGGGCGAACATTTCTTCGACAAGTTCCTCCACGTTGTCGGCTTCCATCGCCACCTGCGTTAATGGATGGTCATCAGTCAACCTGGTAAGAGCGTTCGCGGGCTGCGAGAAGGAGGAC
>CAZFUD010000009.1:29192-43286 GCA_964521705.1 uncultured Opitutaceae bacterium
AACCTGGTAAGACGCTGACTCATTATACCATTGAACAAGGTTGCAGGCTGGAGCACGTTGGGTTCGTGATCCCGATCGTAAATAGGGTTCTGTCGAGATCCCTGCCAGCCAAATGCCTCGAGGGCGTCCACATAAACCTGGGCGTGAGGAAGCGTTAGGCTCGGTCGATCCCGCTCGTTTGAAAGCGAAGTAAATTCCCAAGCTCGGCGCGGCGTTCCCAGGTTGATAAATTGGCGAATGGGCCGCTTTCCGTCTTGGTCCATGTTCAACTCTTCACTCGCTATTTCACTGCCAGTCGCGAGATGCAATGAGTCGACAACCTGCTCGGCCGTCATGCGCCTTCTCGTATGCCCGACAAACAGCTCCGCGGCTTCTCTATCCGATCCATCTAGAATTTCTCTCTGGTAGGTATGGGAATTGAAAATCGTTCTGCTCAGATGCTTTAAATCGTAGTTATTCGCGATTAATTCCTCGGCCAGGTAGTTGAGCAGACCCGGATTGGAAATGTCCGCGTTTTCCCAATCGATCTCCGGCTCAACCAGCCCTTTGCCAAAGTAGCGCTTCCAAACCCAGTTGGCGATCGTCTGGGCGAAGCGGATATTCGAGGGCGCCGTCATTCTTTCCGCTAACACCATTCGAGGATCTTCGGCGTCTCGCGACAATCCTGCCGGCAGTGACGATCCGTTCAACTCGTCGAATGGCCACTCCGGCTTTACGATTTCTTCTGGCTCCAGGGTTACCTCTATGAGGGATTTGTGGACTCCAAGTTGATCCAGCGGCACTATACTGCTGGCCGGTACTTTGATAGGCTTGCGGTCCAGCATCGCCGCTAGGTTGAAAAGCTCCCGCTGGGTCACGGATTGGTAGGGGGCATCGTGACACCGCGCGCACTTCATCTCCACACCCAGGAAAGCGCCACTCAGAATATGGGCTTTGGCCGCCATCGGCGAATCGTTCTGAGTAGCGATTCCGAATCCCGCGGCTCCCACATAGCGATCGCCTCGCATGCGTACGAGATCCGTCACGAACTGATCCATCGGTTTGTTATCGGTAAACGCTTCGTGTATCCACCAACGGAAGGCGCCCGTATTGTTCAAGTTGGGCTTCACTATATTCGGATTCTCCGCCAGCAAGTCCTGCCAAAAAGGCACCCAATGGTCCGCCCAGCGAGGATCCTCAAGCAGGAGGTCAATCGCTTGGCTGCGCCTGTTAGGCGATGTGTTCGACTCGAATTCTCTGATCTCCTCTAGAGTCGGTATTACTCCAACCGTATCCAGTGAAACGCGACGAAGAAACAAGGAATCATCCACGAGCGGAGTCGGAACCAACCCAGCTTGTTTAAGATCCAGTTCCGAAGGATGGCGTTCTTCAGGAATCGAAGAGGCATCCCACTCCTTCCAGACCGCCCCTTCTTCGATCCATTGAACGAGCAAATCCACCTCAGCTTCATTGAGAGCTTTACCTTTTGGAGGCATGTCTTGGAATTTCACCATTTCCACGAGAAGGCTTTCATCCGGCTTCCCAACAACTATGGCCGGCTCATCCGACTCGCCACCTCGAAGAGCTGCAGCCAAACTATCCAGTCGCAGGTCCCCCTTTTCCTGATCCCCATGGCACTTGAAGCAATGGGTCTCTAATATTGGCTTTATATCGCTGTGGAACAGTACACGACCCTCGACTCTGGCTACTTGCTCTTCCTTCGCCAGCGCCAATCTCTTCAACCCTGCCAATTCGATCTGGCGACCAACGAAAGCGTCAATGGGATTGCTCAACGGTATTCCTTCTCCCACTACGGGTATTTGGACTTCCACGTTTTCTTCGATCCACGCTTTGGCGAAATCATGGCGCATCCGCCAATATCGCTTTTCATCAGCCGCTCTTTTGGACCGCTCTTCAGCGTCCAATGTCTTATAATAGGATTCCTCCCGAACGGCGAAACTCGCCCAGCCTTGGTCGCTAAAAACATCCTTCTCGGTCGAGCCTAGCAGATGGAAGTCGCTTTCCCAAGGACCGGCGATCGCCACCGCCAGCACGCCCAAATCGGGGCGTCGTCCCCCTCTTCCAACAACAGTCTCCAAAGTGTAGGTATGCGGCTTCCCGTCCGATTCAATGGCTATGACTTTCTCAGTGTTGCCTGGAGCGAACTCTTTGATCGACGGGACGACCAAATGAGGAAGCGGCTGAACCGGGTTGTGCCCATCCGTGGGATATTGTTTAACAACAATACGGGCGATCAGTTCGCCGTCTACGAAAAGAGATGCGTCGTCGCGAGTGCGGATTACGATTCGATGCAATCCTTTCGGATAAGTTAAAGTCGCTGATGCTCTTAAAACAATTGGACCCTCAGGTAAAAGCCTGGCTCCTGTTTCATCGTATTTGAAAGGAAGCCTTTGGAATCCGAAGGCATTTGCCTGGTAAACTCGGTCAGGAGACTGTCCGGGAGCGATGGCTCTAACGCCTTCGAACGCGCCCCCGTAGGGTGTTGTATCGTTGCCAGAGAAAACTTCTGTTTCGCTGCTGGGCAGGGTACTCTTGGAAGCATCTGCCTTCTCCAATGCCATTTTCTCGAATATTTCTACTCGAACAGGTGGCTCGATTCGATCTTCAGACGACTTTGCGAAAGCGGCAAACAACACACCGGCCACGGTTGTTGCCGCAATAAATTGGCGCGAAACTTTCATAGGGTGAATCACGAGTACATCTCCACAATGACAACTTGGACCTAAAAATCGACTAAAAACAACCCACTCCTGTCTGAAACTAGCGTATTAGGAAAGTTTATCAAGCAAAGATCGCCAGCCGACAATTAGGCAGCCTCTGATCACAAATGATGAAACTTTACCCCCGCTCCTTCCGTTGTTATCTAAGTAGGACGATACACCCCAAAATATCTACGTCTATGAAGAGAACAGATTCTACCCGCCGAGCATTCATTAAATCATCCGCTACAACAGCAGCGGGAGCAGCCTTATTGCCGATGGCCTCCGTAAAAGGGGCTTTCGCTAAGGCCGACCAGGAAAAGGCAACCTCGGAAACCTTGGTTAAAACGCTTTATGACAGCCTAAACCCCAGGCAGCGCGACAACATCTGCTTCGACTTCAACCATCGACTCAGGCATGAGATCGACAACAATTGGTTCATAGTCCGTAAACATCGTATCGGCGATTCATATACAAAGGATCAGCAGGCGATGATTCGCGAGATCTTCATGAAGATGCACAGCGACGAATACGCCGATGAAGTTATGCGGCAAGTCATCGATGATAGTGGTCGGGCAGGATTTGAAGAGTGCTCGGTCGCCTTATTTGGCAAGCCTAACACCGGCAAATTTCAGTTTGTACTCACGGGTCGACATACCACCCGACGATGCGATGGCGATTCCGTTGCAGGGACCGCTTTTGGTGGACCCATATTCTATGGGCACGCGGGGGAATCCTTCTACGAGAAGCCCCACCACCCAGGGAATATCTACTGGTTCCAAGCGAAACGAGCCAACAACGTCTTTGATATGATGGATGGCAAGCAACGCAAGCTCGCCCTTCTGGGCGAGTCTCGAGGAGAAAATGGCCCGAAAACCGTCGAGTTAACAGGCAAGAAAAAAGGCCTCGCGGGGATCCCCATGTCGGAACTATCGAGCGATCAGAAAGACGAAGTTCGCAATGTCCTCGACGATCTTCTGCTTCCATTTCGAGAGGCAGATCGAAAGGAATCCTTGAAGCTTATCGAAAAGAGCGGCTTCGACCACCTACACTTATCATTCTACAAAAACGAGGATGTGGGAAACGACGGCGTTTGGGACGTCTTTCAAATCGAGGGCCCCCAAATGATCTGGTACTTCCGTGGGGACCCGCACGTCCACTCATGGGTGCACATCAAGGGCTCGGTCTGAGACTTCGACCAAAAACCTGATTCCTGCCGATAATTTTACCTATCTATCAACGCAATCGGGCTCTCCGGCTCATCGGCGGCTTCGAAGAAGCCGATAAACATCTCATCCCAGGATTGCTGGCCGAAAAACACGCGCTTGCTCGCGTCCGGGTTACTCGGATTGGCGTAGGAGTTATCGAAACTTCCCGTAACCACAAGCCAACTACCAGCAGGTACGGTTCGAGGTTCCTTTAAGTAGTAACTCAACTGCCATTGAAAATCATAGCGGGGAACATGCAGAAGCGTTTCCCGCTTGCCATTGGGCAGCAGGAGCTCGTAGCGCATCCATTTTCCCCGGAAGTGCATGTGCGGAAACAAGCCGTAAATCGTGGCCGGCTTCTTAAAGGCATAAGTCGCCATATGCTGGGCGTCATCTTCCCCGGGAGGTATGTCTAGGTTCGCATTAATCGCCTGCCGGGTTTCCGCGCTTCGTGTCGCTGGCTTATCCGATAGATAAATGGCGATCTCGGATTCATCCGTTTGCTCCGATCCATTGGTGGTATAATGCATCTCGATGGTCAGCTTCGCTTTCGCTGGCAGCCTCTTAGCCACTCCATCCGGGTATTCCAGCGGGCTCGCCCCTGGTGCCCAACCAACGAAAAAGGCCCCCTTATTGTCCAATCGAGGGCCACCCGGCCACTTGGCGTAAAGAATAACATGATGGACAACTTTGCGGTTGCCGGGATTAACATCCATTGCCCGTATCCAAACATCCTTGTCAAATGGGTTTTCCACAACCAAATGGCGATAGGGTTCGACCCCCGTAGCCTTGATTTTCTGGACCGACGGCAACTTAAGCACGGCATCTGGCTCACCAAGTCGCCACTTGCCGGCGATCGGTAAGGGCTCCTTTAAAGGATCTTCGCCATCGCCTCTCGGTGATCCAGCCCTTACCCATTGGATAATCGTTTGCGTTTCTTCACGAGTCAGCGAGTGGGCGTCATGAAAGTCTCCGTAATCCGGGTGCGGATCCCAGGGAGGCATCCGTCGCGTCAAGAGCGCTTCCTCGATCATATCGGAATAATTTGAAACCCGGCGGTACTCGCTCATGCTCCAAGGGCCAATTCCACCAGACTGATGGCAATCCACACAATTCTCCCGGAGTATCGGAGCGACTTGGGTTGTGTAATCAGGATGTTCTGCGTTTCCGGATACGCGGGCGAAAGAAATGCGGCAACCGGTTGCTCTAGTGCGCTGGACCGCGACCGTTTCGCCCGCAAAATATTGATCCAATGCGTCCGCCAAATAGTGCTTGCTCGCCTTAGGCTTTTCCGCCCCCTCGCTCATCTGATCATCGATAGCGCCACGATAAATGGTCTCCCACGTATTGGTCTCGATCGCCACGACTTCCGCCGTGCGATTAACTCCGTAGGCAAGCGCCACAGCCTGCTTGCGATCCAGCAGGTAGATCGAGTTTCGCAAACCTAGTTCACGCATCTCCTTGATAACATCCCTCTTATCTTCATTCGGGTAGGAGTTTACAATCCACACATCCACGCCCTTTGCTTGGTAAAGTTCCGTCAGCTTTTTCAACTTTCCACTGCTCTTGCGCGCGATAGGACAACCCGTTCCCGTGAAAAAAAGCACTACTACTTTGCCCTTGGCTCGATAGAGTTCGTAGTTCCGATCGCGCATGTCGATCAGGTTGAAATTCGGCATTTCCCTTCCTGACAATCCAGCTACGAAGCTCAGGCACAAAAGGGCTAGTAAAACGAGTTTGGCGTTCTTCATGGGGAGTTTGAAAAGGTTTTAAGCGACGTCCAATCCCTGGCCGGCGTCAACTTCCCTATCCTCGGGTCTATTTCTTGTCGGAAACTTGTCCAATCAATTCGCCCCCGAACAACATCCTCGCGGGTCAAACCGAATGCGTCCTGGAATCCATTAGAAATAATTGTCGCCTTCACCCTATTTTACAGTCACATGATGCCGCCTATTCGTCTTCATCGATCTCGTTCTTGGCTATAGTCGTCGAGCTCAGAAAATAAATATACCCATCCTCGAACCCGACTTCGATTTCCTCAATGGCGATAATACGGCTGCGGTCTCCCCGAAAATCTAGCAGCCCATCCTCCTGAACTTTGACGACCGCTCTGGTTCCCGGCTCTTCGATTTGGATGTCGGTCACCATGGTGTACACATTGATCTCGCGAGCAGAACGGAGAATCTCCTCCGCCAAATCCATGTATTCGGAGCGACTCAATTGATTGCTCTGGCTCATGCCGTAGGGTTCCGATTTGTCCAGGATGTAAAACCGCGGAGCGAAAAGACCTTCGTAGAATTCGAATTCCCGGTTATTGATCGACTGATCGGATAGCTCGATAAGCTCCATGATCGAAACTTCGTCCAGAGCGTCAGCCACGTAACCATAGCTGATGTCGGTCGTCTCACACGACTGAAAGCACAGGGATAGTAGGGCAAGCGGTATCGCGAGCAAACGAATCATTGCAGGCAAAATATTATCCAAGTCGGACTCGAGACAATAATATTCCTGTAGGATCCTTGACGTGGATAAAGTGGAGACGCCCATCGGAGTCGAACCGACGACCTATTCATTACGAGTGAACGTAGTTGATGTTCTAATACGTTTTGTTTGGTCCTAATTCGCTCTTTTCCAGATGTTTACAAAAACCTAAGGAACGATAAACGAACCGCCAAAAACGTAGATAAACCCTAGTTTTTGCCCAGTTTTTTAGATGACGGTTACACAAGGGCTACCCCTACCCACCATTTAAGCACCTGAAAGCCCAAAAGGCGGACAATCTCCGACTCCAGCAAGCGCTTCCTGTCGGGCTTGGACTTCGGGCGATAGCGAAGCGTCGAGCGGTTGATCCCCAGCCACCGGCAAAAGGCTCTCCCGGAACAGGACAGCGCGGACTGCACCTTCGCCGCAATCCCGCGCTGACGCTCCGGGCTCAGAGGTTTTTTCCCAGAGCGATCTCCAGGGCCTTGGTCTTGAGCAGCTGATCGGCAAGCAGCTTCTTCAGCTCGGAGTTCTCCTTCTCCAGATCGCGCAGGCGTTGCGCCTCCTTCAGATCCATCCCTCCGTACTTGCTCTTTCAGCGGTAGAAGCTCTGCGTGCTGATGTTATGCTTGCGGCAGATCTCCTCGGTCCGAAGCCCCGTGTCGGCTTCCCTCAGTATCCGGATTATCTGCTCGGTCGTGCGTCTTGTCTTTTTCATCGATGCTTTCCTTTCGTTGATCGACGAAAATCAACTCATCAAAAGTGGGCTAGTTCAAGGGGACCCAACCAGGGAATTTTGTAGTTGCATATTTGATACAGTAATCACGCGTATTCGTCATACCTCAGCTTGTTCCCATTCATACTATCCGGTCCCCTGCCTTTTGCTCAGCATGCCGGTCTATTTCACACTATAGCAGAACAAAATACCCTGGTCGCGCAGGTAGAGCTTGCCGTTGGCAATAACCGGGTGCGTCCAGGCGGGGTTTCTGCTACGGTCCGGTTGCTCGAAACGGCCACGCTCCAAATAGCCATCTAGGCTCGGTTCGATCAACAGCATGGTGCCTTCCTCGGTGCGGTAGTATATGCGTTCATCTGCCAACATCAACGAACCTTTCGGCACCCCCTCCTTATCCCGGTCAGCTTCGTTCCAGAGGGTTTCACCCGTCTGGAAGTCAAGGCAGACCAAGTTGCCACCACCAACGTCACCATTGGCGCCATACAGGCCCCCATCGACCACGACCATACCTCCATGATGGTTTTCCATGTCTTCTGAAGTCCAGATCTCGTTGGCGCTGATACCGCCGTTGTCATCGACAGCTAGTTTCACCAACACGCCTCCACCTCCATAAGCTGAAGCGGCGCAAACGAGGCCATCCTGATAAATAGGGGTTGAACAATTAAGACCGGTAGGAGTGACGGGTCGATTATGCATCCAGAGTAACTCTCCGTCCGAAGCGGCAACTCCGACGAGTCCCTTGGCGACAGACTGTATATAGAACCGCTGGTTATTAAAATCAACCGCCAGAGCCGAGGCATAAGCGGCCTTGGATCTCGGGGGACTTACAAATTGGGCGCCTACTTCCTTTTCGTTTAATAGGCCGTCTCCATTTTCGTCCAGCTTTGTTAAGGCATCCACCGAATTCTCGATTTCGGAAGGGTCGATTTCACCACTTTCATCGGAATCCAGTCCGGCCAGCGCTTTGAGAGATCGAAAGTAACTACTGCCCCTTCGTCGAAGTTGCTCACTGCTTTGGTTCTCCGATTCCTCCTCATCGGATTTCTCGCGTAATTCATCTACCGTGAGTTTGCCGTCCCGGTTTACATCCATTTTTTCGAGTATCGATTTAGAACCACGAATTTCAGCTGTGGAAATCTCCTGGTTGTCATCTGTGTCGAGAGCAGCAAGCAAGGGGATGGTTACAATGACACTGGGTGGAGGAGGCACGTTATCGTCTTCATGCGGCACCTGGGTCGTCCAGATCGGCTCTCCATTCCACTTGTTCAGAGCGGCCAAGGTTTTCTCTTTTCCGCCAGGTGTGCAAATGACTTTGTCACCATCCACAAGCGGCGATTCATTGTACTTAAAAACGGGTATGCGTCCGTCAAAAGTTTCGAGGATATTGCGTCGCCAGAGGATGCTGCCGTCCTCCACCCGCAGACAGACAAGGTCGCCACTACGGCCAAGGACATAGACCCGGTCACCGTCTACCGTCGGCGTACACCCGCCACCTTCTTTTCCTTGTGACAGACCTTCCGTATTCACTGTTGCAAGGCGCGTGGTCCATAATTCCTTGCCATCTGTCTCCGAGAGAGCCCATACGACTTCGTTGTCCCCACGGTGGCTCAAACCGAATATTCGGCCATCGGCTATGGATGGCCCACCGAAGCCGGTGCCTAGTCCACTGATCTTCCAGGCGAGTGGCGGACCGCTTTCAGGCCATTCTTTTAGAAGATTGGTTTCCTTGGATACCGCATTCCGATCCGGTCCCTGCCATTGCGGCCAGTCAAATGTAGCAGCGTTCGTCGAGTGAGCCAATAAGCCAAAAAGAGCAAGGAAGAATAAAGGGAGAGAAT
The DNA here is from genome assembly GCA_964521705.1 of uncultured Opitutaceae bacterium. Lineage (GTDB taxonomy): Bacteria > Verrucomicrobiota > Verrucomicrobiia > Opitutales > Opitutaceae > Pelagisphaera. The sequence goes on from CAZFUD010000009.1 coordinate 38,155, forward strand.
AATTCATCTGATAGGAAATCGCTTTGTTATGTCGGGGTATTTGTCACTCCATTGAATATAGATTCTGTATCGGAGTGGATTATCGATAGCAAGGTTTTAGCTGCAGAGGGGGTTTTACTTGCAATTCCGCCTGGATTTTATTCGCTGAAGAGGAGAGGTTATGTTTATTTTCGACCATCCTATCGTTCAGTCGAAGTGTCGCGGCGCCAGCCTCCGCCACGTCTTTTCGATCACCGTGGCGTTAGTGTTTACGGTGGGGGTACCGCTGTCTCAGTCGTCCGCCAGCGACGGCGAGATTCGGAGCTCCGATAAGGTCACGGCGGCGGACCGTAATTTTTGGTCGTTCACGAAACCAGCCCGCCCTGAGGTCCTCGAAGTGAAAGACTCCTCCCAGGTGCAATCTGTGATTGACCGATTCATCTTGAGAAAGCTTGAAGAAAAAGGCCTCGGTTTCCATGAGGACGCAGACCGCCGCGATTTGATCCGGCGCGTGACCTATAATATGACCGGATTGCCTCCCGAGCCCGAAGCAGTGGAGGCGTTCGCGAACGATCATGATCCCGCGGCCTACGATCAATTAGTGGATAGATTGCTTGCCTCCCCGCGTTACGGGGAGCGATGGGGTCGTCACTGGCTGGACGTGGCCGGTTACGCCGAATCGAGCTATTTCATCGGCGACATCATCCGGCCGGATTACTGGCGCTACCGCGACTATGTCATCCGGGCTTTCAACGAGGACAAGCCCTACGATGTGTTTGTGCGCGAGCAGCTGGCCGGCGATGAGATGTTTGACTGGAGAAACGCCGAGGTTTTCACGGAAGATCAGGTTGAAAAGTTGGTGGCCACCGGATTCCTGCGGACCACGCCCGATGCCACCGTCCCAACGCTGAGCACCACCCAGTTTGAGAAAATCTCTGCCGTGCAACAAGCCGTGGTGGAGGTGTCGATGAAGGCCCTGATAGGGCTGACCCTCAATTGCGTCCGCTGTCACTCGCACAAGTACGATCCGATCCCGCACGAAGACTACTACAAGCTATCGGCGCTTTTTGAACCGGCCTTCGATGCGGATCCGGAACGGTGGTTGGCCGGAATCTGGAGGCGGGAAACCCCGGGACCCATCCGCGCAATCCCCTTAACGCCCAAAGCCGAGCGGGACGCTTACTTCGAGCAATCCGCGGTTTGGATGGACGAGACCACCGCTATAAATCAACAGTTGCGTTACGGATTGCCGCGACGGTGGCGGAATCAATTTCTGCGGGAAAACAGCGAGAAGATCCAAGATGAAACCAAGCGCGAGCGAGTGCTGGAAATCATCTCACAAGGACAGGACAATATGAATGAAGTAGAAGAGGGGATCCTTGTGGAGGTCTTTGAAGAGCTGGGGGGCACCGGAAAAGATCAACTCAAGGAACTTTATCCTGAGTACGAGCAACAGGATAAGCTCTTGAATGAACGCCTTGAGGAAATATATGAATTGGCAGCGCTGCCGCCTATCGCGTGGGGGACCTTCGACGTTTCGACCTCTCCGACTCCAACCCCGCTGTTGCATGGTGGAAACTTCAAGACCCCGGGTGATCCAGTGACTCCTGGCGTGCTCCGGGTGCTTGACAATCTCGAACATCCGTTTGATTGGGAGGCGGCGGCCGCGAAATCGCCCCAAGGCACCACAGGCCGAAGGCTCGCCCTGGCCGAATGGCTGACCAATCCCAAGCATCCGCTGACCGCGCGCGTCATGGTGAACCGCATTTGGCAATACCATTTCGGGGAAGGACTGGTTCGAACACCCGACGACTTCGGGGTGAGGGGGAGCCGCCCGACCCATCCAGATCTACTCAATTGGCTTGCGGTGGAATTCATGGAGTCGGGTTGGAGCATCAAGCATATCCACCGCCTAATACTTCGCTCCAAGGCCTACCGGCAAAGCTCGCGCTTCGACAAGGCCCGAGAGGAGGCGGATCCTTCCAATCGGCTATTGAACCGGTTTTCAAAACACCGGCTGGAGGCGGAATCGATCCGCGATGCCATGCTGGCGGTGAGCGGCCAACTGGATTTGACCATGTATGGCGAATCCATTCCCACGGAACGCCTGGAGGACGGCCTCGTCGTCGTGCCGAAGGACCATCCCGGTCGAAACCGCCGATCGGTTTATATCATCACCCATCGATCGGGGACTCCCAATATTCTCACCACTTTTGACGCCCCTATAATGGACACCAATGCGCCCAAACGCAGGGAGTCAGCCATTTCCCAGCAGGCGTTGGCGGCCATGAATCACCCATTTATGCACGAGAGCGCCGAGGCCCTCCGGGAGCGCATCGAGAGTGAAGCTCACGCCACGTTCGAGGAGCGGTTGAACCGGATCTGGATGCTGGCCTACTCCCGATACCCGACCGACGAAGAAACCAGTAGCCTGAAGGCATGGGTGCAAAGCGAGATCGATGCCAGCAGCCCAACCGAGGGTCAATCGGATGATGTTTGGAAAACCCTCTGTCACGCAGTCTTGAGCTCGAACGAATTTCTTTACCTCAATTGATAAAACCTCTTTCAAAATGAAACCCTATTCAATGCCACTTGCCGACCGCCTGGCCCACGGGATGCTATCGCGCCGTCAAATGTTAAAAGACTCCGCCGGAGGTTTGGGTGGCCTGGCCCTCAGTTGGCTCACCGCGCAGCCGCTGATGGCTTCCGGGGGAAACCTGCCGCCGGTGCGCAATCTGCTAGCGAAAAAGCCCCACTTCGCTCCCAAGGCTAAGCGGGTCGTGTTCGTTTTTCTGGGCGGAGGCCCCAGCCAGATGGATCTAATGGATCCGAAGCCGATGCTGACGAAGTATAACGGAAAGCCGATTCCAATATCCGTCACTCAAAGGGCCACCAACAAGACCGCGAATTTGATGGCCAGCCCTTTCAAGTTCCAGAAATACGGGCAGTCCGGCATTGAAATCTCGGAATTGTTGCCCGGCCTCTCCAAGGTGGTGGATGACATTACGGTGATTCGTTCCGGTGTGACCACGCGGATCGATCACGGAGAGGCCATCCTGATGACGCACACTGGACGTCCAATTTCGGGGTTCCCGTCGATGGGGTCCTGGATCACCTATGCCCTGGGATCCGAGAATGAGAATCTGCCCGCTTACGTCGCCCTTCCGGACACCACCCCAGTCAAGGTTCAAAGCACGACCTCTTCTGGCTGGCTGCCGGCATTGTATCAGGGGAGTCCATTCAATGTCACCGGCAACCCGATTCATAATCTTCAACGGCCCGATTCGGTTTCCGCCCAAGACCAGGAACGGTATCTTGATTTGACACAGATGTTGAATCGGCGTCACAAGGAAGCGACCCAGGGCTCTTCGAAGCTCGACGCTCGAATCCAGAACTTCGAGTTGGCCGCGAATATGCAATTGGAGGCGATGGAGCAGATGGATCTCTCAGGCGAATCCGAGGCCACCCAGAAGCTCTACGGTCTCGACAACAAGATTACCGAAAAATTTGGAAAACAGTGCTTGGTAGCGCGGCGCCTTCTCGAGTCGGGAGTCCGCTTCGTCCACCTCATTCGAAACGACTGGGATCACCATAGCGATTTGAACAACCGGCTCACCCAATCCACACAGGAGACCGATCAACCGGTTGCCGCGTTAGTGCAGGACCTTAAGCTCCGTGGATTGCTGGATTCCACCCTGGTAATTTGGGCGGGGGAATTCGGACGGCTTCCCGTCTCGCAAGGGGCCGACGGAAGGGATCACAATCCCTTTGGATTCAGCTTTTGGATGGCCGGCGGTGGAGTCAGAGGCGGCACTGTTTACGGAGCTACAGACGAGTTCGGCTATGCGGCGGTCGAAAATCCGGTCACGGTGGCCGACTTCCATGCCACCGTCATGCACTTATTGGGGCTCGACCACACCCGCGTGACCTATGATTTCGAAGGCCGCGACGAGTCGCTCACCGGCGTGGAGCCGGCGGATGTCATCCACGATATTCTGGCCTAACCATTTTCTCTTTCAAGCGAAACCAAAGATCAAGGGCTGACCCTCTGGGGAATCAGCTCGAATCCCATCCCAGGCAGGTCGCTTGGACGCATGTAGATTCCTTCGGGGCAGCGGGTAATCCCGTTTTCTTCCTCGAACCGATCGTAAACCTCCTTCGGACCGCGGGGCCAAGGTAGGAACATTTCGCACCATCGCGTGTTTTCGTTAGCGAAAACGCAGCGAGCAGAACAAACGCCCAAACGTGTCCAATATTCGTATACAGTCTCATCTCTATCCAGGAACTCAGTCGCTACTCAGTCGCGATTTCATACATTTTCTCGTTGAATTCTAGCTCGGCGGTGAAAATTTCGGACCTTTTTTGGACCTGTCCCGTTAAATCCAGATTGATCTCGAGAGTGGAATCATTTCCAATGATTTCATAAGCTATTCATATACATTAGCTTATTATCATTAAAAAGATGGAGCCGCCCATCGGAGTCGAACCGACGACCTATTCATTACGAGTGAACGTAGTTGATATTCCCTCACGTTTTATTTGGTGTTAATTCGCTCTGCTCCAATTGGTTACAAAAACATAAGGGACGATAAACGAACCGCCAAAAACGTAGATAAACCCTAGTTTTTGCCCAATTTTTGAGATGACGGTTACACAACCACCCCCTACTCACCCATCACCACGGGGTTACGCATTATTTCGGCTAAGCCAAAGGGTCAATTTTCCAAACTTGACCCAATTGTAGGCCAGCGGGATTCCGTAACAAATTGCGGTCGGTATTATTAGGTACCTTGCTAATTCATCTGCGTATAATCCATCAATCGCGACCAAAGCCACCATGTAGAACTGATAAACGAATAACAGGTTGCCGGAGTACCGCCAACGCAGAATTAAAGCCAGAATCACCACTATGGTAGGGCAGCCAGCTAGTAACAGAATCGGTAGTTCTAGGTAAACCTCCAAATCAAGGTACAGGTCCAATTCGATCTCTGGTTCGAACGCTGCGTAAATAAAATAGGCGATAAACCCCGAAAAACTTAAGAGCCTGCTGATTCTAAAAGACTGCTCTCCTGACATGTCCGCAACCGTACTTCAACCTCGCGCAATCTGGCAAGGGCGATCGGTATGAAGGCTTTTTGAGAAATACCCTATCC
>CAZFUD010000010.1:0-42807 GCA_964521705.1 uncultured Opitutaceae bacterium
GGGGTCGGCTACGAGAAAGTCGATGTGGATGCCTGCACTAATGCGGATGTAGCGTTTTGCATAACTAGAGGAGCAGTTGATCGACCCGTCGCTGAAGCTACGGTTGGCTGGATGATCGGGCTCTCGCATCACGTCCGAACCAAGGATCGGCTTGCCCGCGAAGGGCGCTGGAATGATCGCAAGAGCTTCATGGGAACCGAACTCCGTGACCGTATTCTAGGAATTATCGGATTCGGAGGCATAGCTCGCGAACTGGTTAGGCTATTATCTAGCTTCGGAATGAAACGACCCTTGATCTACGATCCTTTCGTAGACGCGGAAACGGCCAAAATCGCTGGAGTCACGAAAGTGGAGTTGGATGAGCTGCTCAAGGAATCCGATTTCATATCGATCCATTGCCCGCTCTCCGCGGAAACGAAGAACCTGATTTCTAGCCATGAGCTATCTCTCATGAAACCAACAGCTTATCTGCTCAATACCGCTCGAGGGTCGATCGTGAACGAGGACGATTTACATGAGGCTTTGAGAGAGAAGCGGATCGCTGGGGCTGCATTGGACTGCTTCGAGGAGGAGCCATACACGACTCCATCGCGATTTTCTGAATTCGACAACGTGCTACTAGCTCCCCACTCGATTGCATGGACAAGTGAACTCTTTGGCGCGATTGGTCGCTACGCCTGCCAAACCATGATCGATATGAGCCAGCCTCAAATCCCCAATGGTATCGTTAATCCTGAAGTGCTCGAAAAACCGTCCTTCCAGGAAAAGTGGCAACGCCTGGCCCTAACTTCCTAAAATCACTCGTTCTTAGTTGGTATAAAAACAATAGAATGGCTTGGATTCGGAAGGATTAACAGACTCGATCAATCAGGAAAAGAGCGATATTCGAATGCATCTTAATTTGTCCAAAGCTTGCGCTTCGACTAATCCACGACGACTCCTCGAGAAGCGTTGATAGCGCGCAGAGTATATTTAGTCTCAAAGTCGGTAGGGTTCCCGATCCACGAATTGGTTTGGAAAATTCCGATTTCCGCTCAAAAACTCGTCGGCAATGGACCCCGTTTTCGTTCTCCTCATTGGGGTTGTCATCGTCTTCGCTGGCATCCTCCTCCTTAAACTACACCCTTTCTTTACCCTCATCCTAGCAGCGATGGCTGTCGCCGGCTTTTCGGGCATTGATGGAATGACCCAGTATTGGCTCGGAGAAGGCAAGTCGCTCGAGGAAGCTACCAGTTTGGCCAACACGCCTTTCGGGCTCCGTGTAGCCACTGCCTTCGGCGTCACATGCGGCAAGATCGGAATCGTCATTTGCATGGCCTCTATCATCGGCAAGTGCCTTCTCGATAGCGGAGCGGCCATGCGCATCGTGCTTTCTATTCTGAAAGCTTTCGGGGAAAAGCGGGCTCCTGCCGCTATGGGAGCCAGTGGCTTCTTTCTGGGGATTCCCGTGTTTTTCGATACCGTGTTCTACTTGCTCGTTCCCTTAGCCAAGGGCCTGGCGGCTTCGACCAAGAAGAATTATGGCCTCTACGTCTTGGCCATCATTGCTGGCGGCACCATCGCCCACTCTCAAATTCCTCCGACCCCTGGGCCTTTGTTTGTGGCTGAGGAATTGGGGATTGATATCGGGGCTATGATGCTAGGCGGCATCGCCGTAGGTGGAGTCGCAGCACTGAGCGGCATGGCCTACGCGAAATGGATCAATAGACGGCATCCCATACCCTTTCGTGACCTCGAAGAGGGCTCGGACGAAACCCTGAAAAACTGGGATGAGATTGATGTATCCACATTGCCACCGCTCTGGCTTTCGATAACTCCCATTCTCCTCCCTTTGATTCTCCTTTCTGGAAAAACCGTTCTCACTGCTGTAGCTGAATCTGCCGGATTCGAGCTTTCCGCTTCGGTAAATTCGATCGTGCAATTCCTGGGAGACAAAAACGTCGCCCTAACTATCGCCGCCAGTATCGGTCTATACACGCTCTACATAAAAAAGAAGAACGACCCTTCCGCGATGAAGCATGCCATGGAGCATTCCCTTTCCAGTGGAGGTATCGTCCTGCTGATAACTTCTGCCGGCGGCGCATTTGGCGGCATGCTACAGCAATCCGGCATTCGAGGCGTGGTTGAACAGTTTGATGTGGCCGGCGGCATTTGGTTTCTACCTATGGCTTTTGTATTAACGGGTATGATACGGACTGTCCAAGGATCCGCCACGGTGGCTATGATCACTTCCGTGGGGATCCTGGCTCCCATGGCCTCTCCAGAAACGCTGGGTTTTCATCCGATCTACCTGGCCATGGTAATTGGATTCGGCGCTAAGCCCGTTCCCTGGATGAATGATAGCGGCTTCTGGGTCATCGGTAAAATGAGTGGAATGACCGTTAAAGAGACTTTAGTGAACTTCTCGGTCATGGCCTGTATCATGGCTGTGGTCGGATTGGTCACCAGCATGATCGCATCCATAGTTTTCCCGCTGGTGTGAGGGTAGAACAGGCTTCAAGCCTGTAAGGCAAACAGACAGGATGCCTGGCTATCGTAGGAGCGGGTTTATCCCGCGATTTCAGTATATGTCAAATTAAGTTCATCGCGGTCCAGCAATGTGCGGGACGCTCCTACATTCGGCTAAACTTAATGCCGGTGCAGACAAATATGTAATTGTTTTAGGATACATTCAACCCGCTACAAGCGTTCGAGATACTCTAGTAAAAGACGCACTCCCACGCCCGTTCCCGAGGCTCCGCCTTGATAGTCCCGATCTGCCGCGCCCCATGCGCTACCGGCGATATCCAAATGAACCCACGGAACGTCTCCCACGAAGTTCTTTAGAAAAGCGCCTCCTGTCGATGATCCAGCTCCCGTGGCTGGCCCGCTGATATTCTGCAAGTCGCCCACAGAGCCTTTCATGTCCTTTTCGTGCTGGGGATGAATCGGAAGCGGCCAGACGAGCTCGCCACAGCGTTTTCCGGCAGCGACTAAGGCGTCAATCAGGGAATCATCATTACCCGTGGCTCCAGAATACTCGTGGCCCAGGCCAACGACAACGGCGCCCGTCAAGGTGGCCAAATCAATCATCGAATCCGGCTTGATGGTCTTTTCCGCATACGCCAAAGCATCGGCCAAAATGAGCCGGCCTTCCGCATCTGTATTGAGAATTTCGATCGTCAGCCCGTTCATCGCAGTGACCAAATCCCCTGGCTTGTTGGCCTTCCCGTCCGGCAAGTTTTCCGAGGCCGGAACTAGAACGTGAACCTCGACTTTGGGCTTCAACTCGGCCACTGCCGCCATCGCCCCAAGCACGGCGGCTCCACCCGACATGTCGTACTTCATTTCATGCATCTTCGCCGAAGGCTTTAAACTGATTCCTCCCGCATCAAAGGTGAGCCCTTTCCCGACAAAACAGACTTTAGAACGGCTCTTTTTCTTCGGGCGATAGGCAAGGTGGATAAGATAAGCAGGCTCCTGCGAGCCGCGCGATACGGACAGCAGCGAACCCATCTTCATCCGCCTCATCGCCTTCTCATCAAATACCTTGATCTTCACATGATCAGAACTCGCAGCAATGGCCCGTGCCTCCTTCACCAGGTCGCGAGGACGCATCAGATTGGCGGGTGTATCTTGCAGTCGTCGCGCGAGGCAGTTGGCTTCTCCGACGACGGCGCCTCGGGAAACCCCCTTCCTGAATTCGCCTTCAGCAATCACACTAACGCGCTGCAACGAAGCCTTCTTTCCCTCGCTCTTGAAATCCTTGAGATGATAAGCGCCCATCGCCAAGCCTTCAGCAAGCGCTTGACCCAGACCCAGGGCACTGGCTTCGCCCCCTGGGCCCTGACCCACCGTTACTGATTTGGCTCCGATCTTTTCCGCCTTCTTGGCGATCAATGCGCCACAACGTCGAATCGTCTCCACAAGCATTTCCGATTCATAATTCCCGATTCCCACCAATAGCACGCGTTTGGCAGGGCATTCGGTCGCGTCTGTGAGCCGCATCTCCCGGGCCTTGCCCATAAATGAATCGATCACCGGATCGGGCACCTCGATTCCTGGGGGCAACTTTGGATTTTCTTTTTCCCCCACAAGCAGAACAAACAGATCGGCACGTGATAACTTACGACTAGGCGAAACGATGGCTAACTTCATGAATCAACATTGCTTGGACCCCACTATTTAGCCCGGTTCTAATAAGAGATTCTCGAATGGGCTTTCGTGGTTGATATTGGTTTTCGATACCTTCCGGCGGAGGGAGCCCGCAGGGCGACCGGAGCGGGAAGGATCTTCCAATTGCCTTGTGGCAAACTCGCTCGGGGTTAGCAAGCCTAGGGATCTGTGCGGGCGCTGCTTGTTGTAATAGTCGCGCCGGCCCGAGAAGAGCACTCGCGATTCGCTGAGCGTGTATATCAGCTCGCTGTCCAGGCACTCCTCCCGGAAGCGGCTATTGAAGCTCTCTGCGTACCCGTTCTGCCAGGGGCATCCGGGGTCGATGTAGAGGGCCTTGATCCCGTTTTCTTTGAGCTATCGCTGGATCGACTTGGCGATGAACTCGGGGCCGTTGCCCGAGCGGTTGACCCCGAGCCGCCGGCAAACGGCTCTCCCGGAACAGGACAGCGCGGTCTGGTCCTTCGCCGCGACACCGCGCCGCCGCTCCGGGCTCAGAGGTTTTTTCCAGGGCGATCTCCAGGGCCTTGGACTTGAGCATCTGGTCGGCAAGCAGCTTCTTCATCGATGATCTTCCTTTCTAGATCGTCGAGAATCGCTCCATCAAAAGTGGGCTAGTTTACGGGGTCCCAGCCATGACGAGCTAGCCACACGAACCCGTGACTCTCATTCGACGAGAGTAAGGATCAGGATTTGCCTAACAATATCAAAATTATATCCAGATAATAATGACGATTTTACGTCTTTATTATCGCGTGTAGTCTTGTACACCAGAAGACGATTGCTCGAATCCTAATTAGACTCTTCCAAACTAGTTGTCAGTCGATATTTTGATCCTCACGAAAACTCCTTGTTCAGACCCAAGTGGTTCTAGCATCCTGAAGATCGTGATTGGAGAGTACGTTTCGTCTAAGATCTGGAAGCCTTCCGGAAAGTCGGCCCAATTACGCAAATCATTTGAAACCTGGGGCGAAGCGTCCGATGAGCTAAGCGCTCCTAAATTGTATTCGAATTTCAGATTCAAATAGCGATCTCCTTCACTATCCAACGAATATTCGGCTTTCAATGGCCGGCCGCTGCTCAAATCTGCTGGGTGCGTCCCCGACAGGAATTCCCAGAAATTGGAAAGTCCGTCTCCATCCAGGTCTTCTACACCCGAAGGAATGTCTTCCCCTGTTTCCAAATCCAGGATGTCAGTAATCCAACTGCGGTAGCTGATGCTCGCTTCCGCATCCGAAAAGCCCCAATCCTGAGTAGATTCTAAACTAGATAGAAGCAATTTCGAACTCGCCGAGGTTCTGGAAAGCGTAACCAAATCTATGAGCGTCCAATTATCTACGATTTTTTCGGAAAGCGGCTCAGCCCACAGGTCTTGTCGACCAGAGGTCCTGAGCGATTCGAACGCCCCATCAAAATCTAGAATCTCAACACCCTGCCATCCCTGAGGAAGGTAAGCGACTTGACGATCGAATACGTCGATCAATTCAATCCGCTGCCAAAAATTCTGGTTAGGAAAGGTCAGGACGTTTCGATCGGAAGCGGATGGATCGGCAAAATCGATAACGCTCAGAGATCCCGATCCCGTAGCGAAGAGCAGATCGTCAATGATGCCCAAGCGATAGACGTACCCGCTTTGCTCAAGCTTGGCTTGCTCTAAAAAAGATCCGCTTTCGATCCATTCGTAGGTTCTCAATTCGCTCAGCGTTTCACCCGAGGTATAATCCGAGTACCCAACCACCAGATACTGGTCGTGAAAAACCTTGGGACCATAGCCCCGATCTCCGAGGTCAATCTCGTCGAGCAAATAGGCTTTAACCCCGTCGAACGCCGATGCTTGGATCACGGATTCATGAGTCCAGGAATTGCCGTCGTTGTAAGAGCGATGGTCCGAAGTGAAGAGAATGCGGCCGCCCAGCTCATTGGACCACACACTCTCAAAAGCGCCTGGTATCTCTACCAGCTCTAACGCTCTCGGCGCAGCCGCATCCGACAAATCCAATTGCCCTAATACATGATCTGACAACCAACGAAATCCCTGCTCGGGAGTTTCCTCATAGTAGCTCTCCACGAGACCGAAATGGAGTACGTCGTTCAACAATTTCATACCGCCTTCCGGCCAGCGGTTTCTATCTTGTTTCAATTCGCCAGTCAGCGGCGCGAAAGCTAGGATGATTGGATTCGCCTTGTCTTCCAGCGATACCGTGATCGCTTTTCCCGTCGATGGATAGTAAGGAAAAAAGGCGTCGGTCCTCGCCCCGCCAAAGCCTACGTCCCTAAAGAAATAGAAATTCAGTTCGCCCGGATACCAAAGCAGCTCCCCGGTTGAAAGCATCCCGGATCGGTAGTCGCTTCCGTATCCATGCCAGCCATCATTGGAAATGTCGAAAGAGTCGGAGCCCAATAAGATCGGATTCGCCGGATCTGAGAGATCGATCACGGTATTTGAAAAGCGAGTAACGGCTACATCAATCCCGTTTTCCTCGCTTGGTTCAATGAAGGCCTCTTGCGCGACAACTAGGTACTCGTCCGCTAGATGACTGCCGGCTATTCGCCCTCCTTCCAATTCCAGACTCCCGAGCAGCTCATCCGTGTCCTCAATGGGGCTGATATGCAGTTTACCATTCGCGCTTCCCTGCACACCCCACCAATAAGAAGGTCCACGCTCAAGCTGTACCAGATATTCTCCTACGCGATGAACAAAGTCTGCTGGCCATGCTAAGATGAGTTCGGACAACAAGGTAGGATCGTCGGGATCGGAAACATCCAGCGATTTGAGCGATTGCCCGGAAATCGAGACTACTGTCTCTTCCAATACACGCGCCCGCCGGGCCCGGAAATCGTGCCATACGGAGCCGCGCTTGATGAGCTCGTTCTCACCAATTTCGATAAGCTGCACGCCACTTGACCAACCTTGCTCGGTCGCGTATCCTTGGTACGGCAGTAGAATCCAGCCATCATCTGGGAAAAAGCCGAAGGCCTTCTCATCCCAATTGGCCTCCGACCAAGCCCAACCGTCTTCATCGCCTACATACACCCGGGATGCCAAGGTCGGATTGGTTTTGTCCGATACGTCGAACCAGGAAACAGCAATTCGCGAATCTTCCACACCTACCGAAATCAATCCATTCTCCACAACCTCCAAATGCGTCGAGAATCCAGGCACTTCCAATTCGCTCAAAAGTTTTGGTTCGGCTGGGTTTTCTAGACTAATGATGAAGAGCGGATCCACTCTCAGGAAGGTAACCAGGTATAGTAAATCGCCAAAGAACCTACTCGCAGTGATGGATTCATTATTGTCCAGTTCCATCGCCGCCAAAGACTTGATCGGCTCACCGGAAGGTTGTGACAAGTCGAAGGTTTCCACACTTGCATAGCGTCGCCGGTTCTCCGACCAGCGCCAAACCTGGCTGACCACCGAAAGAATATTGTTCCTCAAATTCAGATTGAACTTGTTGAGGACTTGGCCTTTGACCGGAACCTGATGAGCCAGCGAAGGCGGCTCGCTAGGATCGGAGATGTCTATGACATGAACCGTGGAAATCGATTGGCGCAGTTCATTGTCGTAGGCGCTGGTCGCGATCATGAGAGCTTCGGCAGTCGCTTGCACCTGACCACCCCAATAGTCATGCTCATCATTTTGCAGATCAAGCGGATCCGAAACGATCGGGTTTGCGGGATCGGCAAGATCGGCTTTCAAAACGGAAAGCCCGGACTTCCAATTGATATGCTCGATTCCCGTATCCGCATCTACGATACTCTCCTGCCATGAGTTTCTAGAGACCACATAGAGCACCGTTCCCACCATTCGGGACTCTAGGATATATCCAGGCACTTGTATCGACGATCGCTGAATTAGTTCATCTTCAGAGGTATGCTCGACGATGAGCGTCTCGCCCTTTCCAGTTGAATAATTGTAGGTGAGTAAAACAGCGTATTCAGCGTCCGGATGAAGATAGAGCTGTTCGCCCCCCGACGAAACCCGTAGGCTGGCCAAGCGCTTCGGCAGGGCGGGATCGGCAATGTCGATCACCTGCAAACCGCGGTACTGATTGAAAAAGTAGAGCGTGTTTCCCCGCCACTTCCAAATATCGGACTCCTCCACGGTCGCGCTATTTTGACCATCTAAGCCTTTATCCGTGAACTCCGCATCGCCCGGCGAGGTCCGTCTCCCAGCCGCGTTTCCCGATTCCGACTCAAAATCGTTCTGCCCCGAGTAGAATTCATAAGGAAAGGGATCCGTCCAACTAGCGGCGACCTCAATATCCGACTCCTCTATTCCATCGGGCAAGCGAAGCTTTAGCATGCCCGCTCGCCCACTCAGATGGGCCAAGGTACAGGTCTCCCACTCGCCTTCCGAATTTTTGACCCGCAAGCGTATGCGGCGTACCCCTTCAGGGACTTTCAATGTGACAGCCCGGTCAATCAACTCGGCATCAACCACTTCAAAGACATCCTCAGCCGCTCTAGAGGGGTCGGATAGCAGCAGGAATGCAGAAACACGCAGGAGGACTTTAATATGCGGATGCATAGCAGCTTACAAAAATACTACGCATGACAGGCAGGAGCGGATTCGCGAGTTCATATTGGCCCAAGTATTACTATCGATTGTGGCTAACTGGGCATGAGGACACGCATCTCAACTTAGGTAGTAGTCGATCGTAGGAGCGGGTTTATCTCGCGATATCTTATGTTTATCACCGCGGGAATGGCGGCGTAAAGCCGCTCCTACAACTGTTTACAACCTGAATTGAAACAGATGGACACCACGGAATCAACCCTACCCATAAACTCATCAGGCTCTTTTATATTTCCTATTCTACCGCGCCTGCGCTTGCCACGGGATCACAACTGTATTTTCTAGAAAACGTTTCCGTCTAGTTCCTCGCCTAATCCCTATGAAGATCCTCGTCACCGGTTCCTCCGGCCGCATTGGTCGATTGGTCGTCAAAATACTCCTCAATCGTGGTGATCGCATTACCGGTTTCGATGCCCAGCCCTCTCCGATGAGCCACGAAAACTTTGAGGCTATTACGGGTAATTTTTCTGACACCACAGCCCTTTCTCAAGCTTGCGATGGCGTCGAAGCTATCTTGCACCTCGGGGCTTTAATGAGCTGGAAAAAGGAAGATCAGCAGAAGATCTTCGAGGCCAATGTTTCCGGGACACTCAATATCCTAGCCGCCGCAGTCGAAAATGGTGTAAAGAAGTTCGTTTTCGCCAGCAGCGGTGAGGTCTACCCGGATCGAAATCCCCAATACCTTCCGATCGATGAACAACACCCAACGAATCCAACGAGTCCCTACGGGCTATCCAAATTGATGGCAGAAGAGGCGGTTCGTTTCTATGAGAGAGTTCACCATCTACCATCTGCGATCCTACGATTCTCACACACGCAGGACTCATCGGAACTGCTCGACCCCAACAGTTTCTTTTCCGGCTCCCGCTTTTATCTTCACGCCAAAATCCGACAACAACGGGAGTTCGGCAACGATCAACTCGCCGATCTGCTAGAGACTTACAACAATGGCAAAAACAAGCTCGTCGTCAGCTGCAACGAAGACGGCCAGCCTCACCGTATGGGGATCAGCGATACGCGTGATACGGTAGCCGGTGTAATTGCCGCTCTGTATTCTCACAAGGCTGCCGGCAACGTGTTTAACCTCGCCCCGCCATCCGCAACCTCTTTCGACCAGGCCATAGACTGTCTACAAAAGGCGACTGGCTTGGAAAGTATACGTATCAGCATACCCAGTTCCAACCTAAACTACGAATCCGACTGTGAAAAGGCCAAAGAGATAATCGGCTACCAACCGGAGTGGACCTTCGAGCGGATGGTCGAAGATGCTGTTAGGCAACGCGACGTTAAGTGAACATTTCGATATACTGCAGGAGCGGTCCCGCCCAGCGTGGACCGCGATTGGCTAAGGTAGCCCAGGCTTCCAGACTTTGTCTCAAACAGGCAAGATGCCTGTTCTACTCTTCGCGGCATCAAGCCTCCCCTACCTTGATTATTCCATATGTCGGGCTAGGGAGGCTTGGTTGAGAACAAGGAAGGAGCCCAGGCTTCCTGCCTGTTTATCAAAAGTGCCAGTCGTCGTACCGTGGATGCTGTACTTTTTTGGACGGTAGCGAGGGCCGCTTCCGCTCGAAAATTCTGCAAGAAATCTCTACAAACTCTTTCGAATGTCTAAATATTCCAATCGCATGTCCCACCCAATACCCCATCACCCCTTGAATAGAATCGCGTTCTGAATGCCTACCTACCGAGTAGCGCTTATTGGCACTGGACGGGTTGGCTACCAATTCGATTTTAGCCCTCTACCCGACAACCACGCAGAAGCGGTACGAGCCCACCCCGATTGCCAACTAGTGGCGGGCGTCAACCGAGGCACGGAGAAACTGAAGGATTTCGGCAAACGATTCGGCGTGGATGCGCTGTATCTCGACTACCGGCAAATGCTCGAAGAGATTCAGCCCGACATTTGCATCATTGCCACGCACCCTCAGCTTCACGCGGAAATGGTTGAGTACTGCGCCGCCATGCCCGCGACTCAAGCCATCATCTGCGAGAAACCAATGGCCCTGACCATAGAAGAATGCGAACGCATGATCAACGCTTGCCAAAGGGGCAACGCCCTCCTGCAAATCAACCACAACCGACGCTGGCACCCTGAGTGGAATCTCGCTAGAAAGCTGTTGGATCAAGGAGCCATCGGACGTCTAAATCATATACATTGCTACATGGAGGGCGTGAAACCCGCGCCGTGGTGGACTAGCGATTTCGAGGGACCACTCCTTCACGACTGCACCCACTACTTCGACATGATGGACTTTTTTGCCGGACCCGTGGATTGGCTCTGCGGCATGGCCGAACAACGACGAAACCCTTGGCCAGTAGAGGATTTCGCCACCGTATTTCTGCGCTTCAAAAACGGCATCAGTGGCCAAATGTACGCCTCTGAGCTAACCGACTACACCGATCACGGTTTCGAACTGCGCGGCGAAGAGGGAGCTCTGCGCATAACAGGCGAGAAAATAGACCTCCTCCAACCCCACTTGACACGCTCGGAACCCAAGAGCGGCTTCCAATGGAAGCGATTGCAAAGCCAGGCGATCGAACGTCCCCCGCCCGCGTCCACCTACGTGGAAGCGTTGCAGGAACTTGTTTGCGCCCTAGATGGAAAGGGAACGCTTCGAAGTGACGGCCACGTGGGGATGCGTTCCTTGGAAATGGTTCACGCCGTGTATCGATCCCAAATCGAGGGCAACCGCCCAATTCGCTTCGCCGTTCACCCAAAAACTTCTGGCCTCGAAGTCCTGCGCGCTGAAGGTCGATTCAGGGACAAGACTACTTGAAGACTGACAGGCCCTCTAGCGATCCAAAGGCCAGGGGCGGACGCCGTGCCTTTGGGTCCAGCGGTCGTATCGCGCCATAAGCTGGTTGGCGATCTCGGGATGGCTTTCCATCAGATTCTTCGTTTCGTAGGGATCCGATTTCAAGTGGTACAGTTCCCAGTCCCCATTTCGTAGAGCCACCAGCTTCCAATCCCCCTGACGAACCGCCCGATTGCCTTCATGCTCCCAAAAATACTCGGGGTCTTCCGATCGCTCTTCGCCTTGGAACAAGGGTAACAAACTCTCGCCGTCTAGCGGATCGAGCTCGATTCCCTTATAAGATCTTGGATACTGGACTCCCGCCAAATCCAGACAGGTCGGCATCAGATCACTGATGTGCCCCGTTTCACGAATTCGGTTGCTCTTAGTTTTCAGGCCTTTTGGCCAATGGACTATCATCGGCGTAATGATGCCACCTTCATGACACTGAGCTTTTCGCATGCGATAGGGTGTATTGCTAACGTTGTTCCAAATTCCGTAAGCCACATTGCTTTCTCGCCCGCCCACTTCAATGTCTGGCGTTTTGTTGTAGTCGGTTTGGCAAGCTCCGTTGTCGGAAAGGAAAATGACGACCGTATTATTAGCGATACCTTCGTTTTCGAGACTACTCATCAAACGGCCGATATTTTGATCCAGGCAATCGATCATGGCTGCATAAACCGCCATCTCTAAAGCTTCTTGCTCCCTATCTTCTACGGTGTCCCAGTCAGGATATACCGGATCGGAGGCGGGCAATTCATCGGCAACGAGTCCGATCGCTTTCTGCTTTTGCAAGCGCACTTCGCGAATCGTCTCGTAGCCGACTTTGTAAACATCGCGATACTTTTCAATGTCATCCGGTTTGGCCATCAAAGGAAAGTGCGGGGCCACATAGGCGATATACATGTAGAAGGGTTTCCCCTTCTCTCGACGCTTCTCAATGTAGTCTATGGCGTAGTCAGTGAAGGCGTCCGTCGAATACCACGTTTCATCTGGGAAGACTTCTTTCCCATTCCAGAATACAGGACGTTCCCAATAAATCGATGGGTAGAAATAAATGCCACCGCCGGCAGGCACTCCATAGAATTGCTGAAATCCTCGGTAGTCTGGCCACATGGTCCGTTCGCTCGAACCCACGTGCCACTTGCCGCTCATAAACGTCTGGTATCCATTTTCAGATAGAATCTCCGCGATTGTAACGCTCTTCGTGTTTATGTACCCTTGATATTCTGGATACTCCGATTTAGTCGTATCCATGTGCCCTATACCCGCATCCCATTGGAATTGGCCAGTCAACAGGCTCGCTCGAGAGGGGCAACACCGGGAAGTATTGTAGAAGTTTGTAAACAGAACCCCTTCGTCGGCTAGCCGATCCAAATTGGGCGTATCGATCTCTGACCCAGTACATCCCAGATCCGAGTAACCCATATCGTCGACTAGAATTGTGATTATATTGGGACGATCCGTATTACCGGATGCCCAATTCGCAGCCCGAGGAATCACCAACAGTGGCAGAGCGAGCAGGACCGCTAGCAGCGGCCAACCGCCTCTAAAACGAGATGAATCTCGGCTCAGGCATTCCGCGCCTATTTTGAATATGCCCTTCATAGCGATCTATTAGCCGGTATCGGGTCTATTTCCAAATTGTCGGGGTTTCATTGATACAGACGTGACAATGCGTCGCTAGTCAAATTGTTTCTAACCATTTGGCGTACGGCAGTTGCAAAGCTATCATCCCCCTTCCGTCTCCCTCAATAATTAAACGCGTCTAATAGACTCAACCGTTGACCCCCATCCTAATTGACTCGTACGCTAATGCAGGCCATGTTGGTTGTAACATCTTCAGGCATTCCCCATACGACAGATACGGAGAATCATTGGATCATTCCGTCCTCTTCCCCTCGTTTAACCGTAAATTAAGCTATATGAAAATCAGGAAGTACTTCTATCTCATCTGCCTATGGTTACCTGGCTTCTCTATCGCAGCGGAGCCGACAGCATCGATACCCCTAGGACCGCAGTTTCGAATTGAGGAAACATTGGTATCGTACCGCGGAACGGAGCAACAAGACTACCTCGCTTTCCCAGCCATCATCGAAACGGGCGAGAACGAGATTTTGATGTCCTACAAACGGGGGGAAGCGCACGCTCGCGACGTCGGGGCCGTGCTGGAAATTATTCGAGTGGATCTCGAAAATGGAGATATCATCCAAGACCCGATTCAACTCGGTTTGCCTGAGGAGATCATGCAAATGGGCGAATGGATTCGTTTCCCCAACGGATCGCTAGCCACCTATATCGACGCCCAGACGGTCCGTGAAGGCAAACATTCGCGAACGGGGCTGGCACGGGCTGTTAGCCATGACCATGGCAAAAACTTTGGTCCTCTGGAGCGGGTAGGTGTCATCGAAGGAGTCGAGTATGGATACTTGTTCGATTCCGCTATAGTCGACGAACGTCTTTACGCGTTGATCATGACCTTCGAATATATGGCCGGCGGGAGACGATCCGTCGATGCCCTCTATACCGACGATAACGGGGCTAGCTGGCGCTTCATCAAGAATCTGAGCGAGGAATTCGGAGACATTCGCATCAACGAGAGCAGCCTCATTCCCCATGGTCTAGGTTTCATCGTAGCTACCCGCGGCTATGACAATATGCAGCGACTCCATCAAGTAGACCTGGATTTCAATTTGATCCACGAGACCAACCTTACGGAAGATACGCCGTCTATCGATTCGTACATTGGGAGACCACGGCTATTCGTTTATCAAGGTGAGCACTTTCTCGTCGGGAGGAACTGGAGAAACCGCGACCGTTCAATACCAATGGAACTGGGTCTGATTCGCTTCGATCCCCAATCGTTCAAAGTGGAGAAACACTATGTCATCGACAACATTGAACGAGGCAAAGTGACGGACGGATATTATCCTTGCCCTATTATATTGGATACCGGATTAAAAAAAATGCTTAACGTATTCGACTACCGGGGCTATCTTGGGAACCCGCCCGACATTATTCGTCTGCAATTCGACAGCACAGAGTTTCTGCAATAAAGGGATGAAGACTCTCGGCCCAGCTAGGCTCGGAAAGCATCCGACGGGTCAGAATAAGCGTCTTTTCCTGGTAGCGATCGTGTCAGTTTTATCTGGTTTTAAGGCGCTCTACCCAGCTCCCAGTCGAATCTGGGAAGAATTGCCTCCTTTAAAAGAGGGGCGCTCCGGAATGGTGGCGTTCACGACGTCTGATTCCAAACCTGCCTACTTTGGAGGCACGTCGTGGCAAGGCGGGGTCAAACGTTTTCACGCTTCCGGATTCGTCCTACACAATGGCTCGTGGAAATCCCTGGAGCCTCTCACTGACCCCATAGCCTATGCGGCAGTTACCGCAAAAGACGGGGTGATATACGCTGTCGGTGGAACCGATGGAATCGGACTTCGTCCGGGGACCCTCGTCGCCAACCGCTCCCCGCAGATCGTATCCAGCGACACCTTTCGCTCGCAAAACCGTATTTATGCGGGAGCAGCTTGGTCGAGCGGAACCCTCTACCTTCTGGGTGGATCCACCGAGCTCTCCCCTTTGAGCCCGACCGCCAGCGTCTCTAAACTCGAGGCTGGCCTTTGGACCAACGTTAGCCAGTTGCCAGAAGGAGCTCTCATCAATCCGGCGGTGACTACTTGGAAAACGAAAATCCTCGTCTTTGGCGGAGGTGTTCCTACAGCGAATGGATTGAAAAACACTCACTCGGTCTGCGCATTCGAACCAGAGAAGAGCGCTTGGTCGAAACTGGGCAACCTCCCGCTTCCCATACGTGGAGCGGTCGCTCTTGCCTTTCCAGGCGTCGGCATAGTCGTTGCTGGAGGGTACACTGGAGTAGGCGAATTTTCTACGAGCGTCTTCAAATTCGATCCGGAAAAGAACCAGTTCGATTCCCTCGCTCAATTACCCATTGGCCTCATGCTCCCCGCATTCGTCTCCAATGGGAATTGGCTCTATGTCTTCGGTGGAGAAGATGCTCCCAGCAAACGCTCTCAACGCGCCTTTAGAGCGTTCTTGCCTGATCTCCTGAAAAGTCGATCCAACTAAAGAACGGCGATTGGATTGCTTTGCAGATGACAAGGCTGATCCACCAATTGCACATGGGGGTCACATTATTCACACTAACAAAGAGTTCTCTATTCATCGCAATCCGTAGGAGCGGGTTTATCCCGCGATAAGTACACACTAACCCCTGTCAAAATCGCGGGATAAACCCGCTCCTACGCTCAGCTACAACTTGAGTTGGTGCGTATGCGCGACTGCGGGAGCGAGCCTGGATTGACCTCATGCCCAATCGCTGGGCCAGCCCTACTATTATTGATCCTGTTAAACCGATAGAATAGACACATGCTAAGACTGGAATCATGCCATTCGGGAAACGTCGCATAGCAACCCATACATCAACCGTTGACTCCCGTCAGTCTTGCCTTTTCCAGGCCTAAAAGCATCCTATGGTCGTTCCCAATTACCTCTGAGAACCTCCCTTTGTAACGGAACTTCAAATGCAGGTTCTAAAGCGAAGACAGTATTTTCCCCTCTTCAAACGCACCTCCTCCAATGAAGACGATCCTTACGATCCTATTGCTGCCCATCGTTTCACTTGGGGCCCAGCAGCCCCGTCTCCTAACAGAAGCCAACCACTCGGTGATCTACCGCAACCAAGGCCAATACTCCGCGTTTCCGCGACTGTACCAACTGCCCGACGGGACCCTGCACGTCACGTTCCGGGCTCGGGTCACTTCTAGCCACGTCGAGCCGCGGGCGGATACAATGCGATTTGTATCCAAAAACGGCGGGCGAACTTGGCAAGCAACCGAAGACGATGCCCACAATCCCAAATGGGCGAGCGGATCGGCAAAGCCAGGCCGCCTGGTGGATCCCAATGCCCATGCCTGGCGATACGTCGCAGCGGAGCGCCGGAATGAATTTGAAGGGCAAGGAATCGAGGTGCGCAATTCGCCTGATGCTCGCGTTACCTACGCCCACGGTTGTTACGTTCGCGTCAGCGAGGACAACGGAACTACTTGGACGCAACGAGAGATCGATGTTCCCAAGAAGGGATTGATCATGAGTTTCCTCGGTCCCGCCACCGATCTTCGTCTCAATGCCAACACGATTTTGTGCTCCGTTTATGGGCGGCCAACCGCAAACATTCGCTTTTACGAATCCTGGTTGCTGCGCAGCGAGGACGACGGGCTTACCTGGAACTTCCTGACCATTGCCGCCGATCCCGAAAAAAAACGCAGCTTTGGAGAAACCTCGATCGAACAAGCGGCCAATGGAGACATTGTCGCTATGATGCGCACGGAACCTGCCCTGGGGACCAAGATGTGGACGGCTCATTCAACAAACCGAGGCAAAACTTGGTCGAAAGCGGTAGAAACGAATCTACACGGACATCCTCCTCATCTGCTCACCCTGCGCGATGGCACCATGCTTTGCACCTATGGCTTTCGCGATGAACCCATCGGTATTCGAGCCGCTCTGAGCCGAGACAATGGGAGAACCTGGCTTGAAGAAGATATCGTGTCGCTACGTTCCGATGGTTCTGGTCGTCCTGGCGATAATGGCTACCCGCTAACTGTAGAGCTGAAGGACGGCAGCCTGGTCTCGGTATATTACATTACCCGGGATGGCATAACCGGGATCGAGGCGACGCGCTGGGAGAATCCGTGGAATTGATACAGTTTAGAATGCGGCTATTTCTGACCGTACTGGGGTTATCACTACAGGTATTGTTCTCGGCATCGGGGCAGTCAATATTTAGGCATGCCGGTTTCGAACAGCTATCCAAAGGCGAACTAGGCAACGCCGGGCAAAACCTATGGGTCTCGCAGAGAGGTGAGCTGAAGCTCATCAACTGGTTCGATCTGGACCGCGATGGGTATCCAGAACTGGTCATTAATAACGACCATAGTCCCTACGAAAATTCGGACAGCCTCATCTACTTCCAACACCCTGTAGACGGTTTTCGCTCGTTGCTCCCAACCCTATCAGAGGAAGGAGGCGTATTTGAGCGGCTTGCCTGGATGCGAGCCGCGGAACGCCGGACTCAATTTCTTCCCTCCATGGGTGGTGGACGCAGCGTTATCGCGGATCTCAACGAGGACGGATACCCGGAAATCATCTTTGTAAATTTCATCCACGGTTCTACCCACGACCATTTTCCTGTTTTCGTTTACTGGGGAACCGACAACGGCTACTCTGCCAACCGCCGTTCCGATCTTCCCACGGAATCGGCTACCGGTGTAGCGGTGGCCGATCTCAACAACGATGGACGCCTTGACCTGGTTGTCTCGAATATGGGTAAGGAAGACGACATCGTATTCGCTTCCTCCGGTCCACTGGCCAGAAAAGCGCCGCCCTTTGTCGGGGGGGCCAACGCTAGCGCCTACATCTACTGGCAAAGCGAAACCGGCTTCTCGATTGAGCATGTTAGCAAATTGCCCACCCGATTTGCGGTCGACGTGAAAGTGGGCGATCTCAATGACGACACCTGGCCCGACCTTGTTTTTCTTCAAGGCGGCGATTGGCCATCAGTCCGCATGTTTCCCGGAGGCGCCGACGGGTTTTCTGCCGAACGAACGCGTGAAACGAAGGTGACTGGTCGCGGCTTCCTCGATGGTATCGCCGGCGAACTCGCAATCGCCGATCTCGACGGCGATGATCAGCCCGACTTGGCAATTGCCGCAGGTGGTGACGAGCTCGAGCTCCTGTACAATCGAGGAAACGATTTAGCCAATTGGGAGCGCAACGGGCTTCCGGCCCATACTCCTCTCTCTGTTGTTGCCGCGGATCTAAACCAGGACGGCCAGGTCGATGTCGCCGTAAATGGTTTCGCCGCCGAGCGCCGCGTCCAATACCATACGAATGCCTATGTTTACTGGAATTCGCCAGTTGGTCTTACTCCTTCCCAGCGGGTGGCATTGCCGGTGATGGGCGGCACCACTTTGCGGGCAGGCGATGTCAACGGCGACGGTTTTCCGGATCTTGTACTTGCCAATAGCAAAGACAACGAAACTTACGATGTGCCCAGCTATCTGTATTGGGGAGGCAAAGACGGATACACACTCGTTCGCCGCCAGGAACTGATGACCTTTGGCGCCGTGTCAGTAGCTATTGGTGATCTCAATCGCGATCAAAAAGCGGATCTATTCATCAGCAACCGCAGCAGCGGCCGCACCCACAGTGGGGGCGCGATCAATTCCTACATTTATTGGGGGAACCCAGAACGGTCCTATAACCGAGCCACG
Source organism: uncultured Opitutaceae bacterium (assembly GCA_964521705.1). Classification (GTDB taxonomy): domain Bacteria; phylum Verrucomicrobiota; class Verrucomicrobiia; order Opitutales; family Opitutaceae; genus Pelagisphaera. Next base: position 18,819 of record CAZFUD010000010.1, read on the forward strand.
CTAACCAAGGTTCCACTAGATACCGGCTTCAGTTCGAGCGCTGGAGATATCTATGACGAGGGCCGAGCCGCGATCGCGTTCACCGAGTCAGGCGGTCTCGCGGTCGCCCGTCTAGCAGAGGATCGCAGTGTCCAAGAAGTTCGCCGCTGGCCACTGCTTCCTTCACGAGGATTTACCACTTCGCTGGCTGATCTCAATCGCGACGGTCGGCTCGATCTAATCGTCGGATTCATTGACGGTGAAGGCCGCAATCTCGCCATCCTTAGCGGCTCGGAAGATGGATTCTCGAGTCCAGATTACTACAAACCTGGAATTCCCATCATCGCCTCGGGGGTAGCCGATCTCGATCGCGACGGCAAACTCGAGCTGATCCTAGGTGGACGCGGCGGTTGGCTGTTCTGCGGATTGAATTCCAACGGGGTCCCACAACTGGACAATTCCCAACGAATATCGTCCGACTTCCAAGTGCAACGACTCACCGTAGCCGACTTAAACCAAGACGGTTGGCCCGAAGTGATCGCCACCCACTACCGGGAAATGACTGGGCGGCGCAACGCCATCAATTCAGCCATCTACTGGAATCACAACGGACGTTTCCGTTTTCAAGACCGAACCCCGCTGCCTACTTTCGGCGGCCACTGGGTCTCGGTGGCTGACACGCTTGGGCAAGGCAATCTCGATGTATTGTACAGCAATTACCATGGCGAAACGACGCGAGCAGTGAACCTCTTCGTCTACCAGCCTAGCAATCAAGGCGAATACTCTGCCTCTAAACGTTTCGAGCTACCCGCATATTCGAGCTCGGCCAACTTTGTCTCCGACTTTGACAGTGACGGCTTCAACGACATTGCCGTGATCAATCATACCGGTCCCAACATCGCTCTCGGCCTTGGGCAAAAAACTGGTAACCATGGCATTGGCTCGTTTGTCTATTGGGGAGGCGAAGAGGGTTTCACAACCGAACGACGCACTACGGTCGCGTCTCACGGGCCGCACAAAATCCTCAATGCGGAACCCGGTGATATTCTGCGCAGAAGGCCCTTCGAGACCTACACCTCGTCTTGGATCGAAAGATCCGTTCCTAAAGGCAGCTACGAATTAATCGTCACGGGCGAGTGGCCTGGTCGGTCCGGAGTAGCGGCAAGTTTGCAGGTGGACGACCGGTCTGAATGGACGGATCTCGAGCCGATCGAACAAATCGATTCAAGTATACGTTTTTCAATCACACTCGATGCTTCGGCCCGAAAAGTTCGCTATCGTCTAGATCTACTCACAGGAGGAGCAGGCACGGGTCCAATCGTCACAACTATCGAACTACAAGAAAAATAAGCATAACCTATTTATTAAGCCGGCGTGTTAACAACCACGTCCCACTGAAGCCAAACTTTCTCTACCCTAACCCCGTTAATCGCATGAGGAACTACTCCATCGCAGTTAATAAACTGCCCCTGAATCCAATCCCAGTTTTCCTGCTAGTATTTTTATTCGCTGGACACATCTCGTCAGTCGCCAATCGAAATTCGGCGGGAGGCGATCCGAATGTAGAACAACTAAGGCCGTTCTACAAATATACCCAGACCCTCACGGCGGCGTCCGACTTGGACGACAAGAGCTACGTCATGGATCCTTTCATCATGCCCGTTAGTCCCAAAGAATTGCTGATCGGCTACAAGCGGGGCTACGCTCACTTGACTGATCGCGAAGCGGTTACGGAGATACTCAAATTCAATCCGGCGACTCAACGGATTGTAGGACGAACCACCCTTCACCGTCCCGGGATCATATTCCAGAACGGGGAGTTCGCCCGGTTTGGCAATGGGGACATCGCCTGTTATATCGACATGCAGGAATCCGGTCCGGAAGACGGCACCCCACGCGCTGTTCAACCAAAAGCGACTTTACAGGGCGGCACAACTTCCAGCGGTGTCCTTCGTTCGCGCGCCGTCCGTCTAGGGGTTCTTGAATTCAGATCGAGTGATGGCGGCCGCAGTTGGCAGGATCGCGGAAAGCTCGGACTCGTGGATGGTGTAGAATACGGCTATGTCTTCGAAGCCATTACCGAAGGAAATACGACTTGGCTGCTCGCGATGCGCTTCACCAACCTGCAGGGCGGTAAGGAAGTGGATCCCAAGCGACCTCACGCCGGATCCGTGGATGTCATTCGCACAGACAACAATGGAGATTCCTGGCAATTCGTGCGCAACCTCACCGAAGAGTGCGGCAGCATCTCCATTAATGAGAGTTCTTTCATTCGCTACGGAAAAGGTTTTCTCGTTGCCGCCCGGGGCTACGACAACCGGCAGTGGCTGATTCGAACCGACCGGAATTTCAGACTGGAGCATAAAGTCGATATCACAGCCGCCTATCCGTTCATCTGGTCCTATGTGGGTCGTCCTCGAATATTCGAAAAAGACGGTGGCCATTATCTGCTCGGACGCAACTGGGACAAACCGCCAGCAGACCGCGGTTCCGTCCTCGGCTACGACCAGGAAAAACTACGGCAACCCGGCACCACGCTGATGAAGCTAAGCCTCTTCCGCTTCGATCCAGACACATTGGCGATTTCCAAGCACGTTACCCTGGACAACGCCGAGGAGGAAAACGTCATCGATGGCTATTATGCGGTACCCTACTGGCAGGAGCGACGCGGTCATTTGTATTTCAATACCATCATTTACAAACGCATGATCAGCCGGAATCCCGACATAATCCGCCTCGAATTCGACTGGGAGGAAGTGCGATGAGGAAACCATGCCGACCTATTTTGGCCCTCGCAGCAGCTTTTTTGGGATTCACAAATTCCACGCCGCTGTCGGCCAATGAATCCCGGATCACCGATTGGGAATTCCATAGCGAAGCGCTCGGACGGACTATGCCATTCACCCTCGTTCGACCAGCTGACGAGGCGGCGTCTAAGGGAGCCGCGCTATTCCTGCTGCACGGCCGTGGTCGCCACCATCGATCGCTAGTCGATTCCGATGCAGCGCGGGCGGCCCTGCTGGAAGCTCCGTTCTACATTATCCTGCCCCAAGGGGAAGACGGGTGGTATATCAATTCCCCAGTAGACGAGAATTCCCGTTACGAAGACTACTTGCTCGAGGTCATGCGAGCAGCCGAGCAACAGGCTCCCATCTCTCGATATCCCCGCTGGCGAGCGATCGTCGGATGGTCCATGGGCGGCTATGGAGCGATACGATTCTCTGAGCGTCACCCAGAAGAATTCGGGACGGTCTCCAGCATCCTCGGACTACTGGACTTTCCAAGAATGGAAACATTGCCCGAAGGGCAGAACTATGCCGTCCCCACGGCCCGATTTGGATCGGACCCCGCTGTTTGGAGCAAACTCAATCCTATTAACTCGGTCGCAAAACTGGCCGACTCTCGATTGATGTTGATCACTGGTTCCACTGCGTTCGATCGTGCCATGAACTATAACTTTGCCGCCCAGGCCCGTCAGGCAGGCGTGGATACACGAGTGGTGGAACTCACGGGCGGACACACCATCGACGTAGTCAATGCCGCCCTTCCAATTGCCCTGCAATTCGTTGATGAATCTTTTGGCAAGGCGGCCCAGCCATCAAGAAATTCACTCCGCCACGAGACCCAACTCCGAAAACGGCGCCTCATTTTCAACAACGACAGTGGCGGTGATGCCCGGGTACCCGCGGCGCCTACCATGACGCCAGAGGCTTTTCTGGCTCCACGCATTGCCCCTCTTGCCGGTTCGCAAGTTGATGGCATTGCCTTGGATACTACTGCGGGCACCTTTGGCGTATTTGGGCACCGGACTGAAGTTGCGGAAATGTTTACTACACGCGAAGGGCGTTACCGCTACAACCTCCTGCCAGACTTTCTGAAGCTGGATACCGATCCACTAAGCGAAACCATTAAATTCGCCCGTCAACACAATCTCGAAGTTTTCTGGGTCCAACGCATGGATGACACGCACGACGCAACCAATCCTATACTTTTTCCAGACTTCAAGCGTAAGCATCCTGAAACTCTCTTTGGTACACCCGATAACCCGCCAAAACACGGCAAGTGGTCAGGAGTCGACTATGCTCACCCGGCTGTTCGAGACTTGGCCTACGCCATTGTCGCGGAAGTAGCGGAGAATTACGACATTGACGGAATCGAACTCGATTTCTGGCGACATCCGGTCTTTTTCAAACGCTCCGCCCACGGGGAGGACCTGAGACCGGAGGACCTGGCTCTGATGACCGATGTCATTCGACGCATTCGCTTCAAATTGGACGAGGTAGGCCGGGTTCGGGGGAAACACCTGCTTCTCAATATTAAGTATCCCGACTCGGTCGGATATAGCCGCAAAATCGGCCTGGATATTGAACAATGGCTGAAAGAGGGACTCGTGGATACGCTTGTGCCAGGCGGCTATTTTCAACTCAATCCGTGGCAAAACAGCGTTGAACTGGGCAAAAAGTACAACGTTCCGGTCTGGGCCTGTTTGGCGGAGAACCGGGTGCGCGATCCGCGCGGGAACACGGCTCGGAAAAGCGCGGCGGCGTTGCGGGCCCGGGCAGCGGCCGCGTGGGTAGCTGGCGTCGATGCGATTGAAATGTTCAATCACTTCGACCCCCACCAATCCTATTGGAGCGAACTTGGCTCGCCGGATTCGCTACGCGATCTCCCGAAAACCTACTTCGTCAGCGTGCAAGGAGAAGGCAGCGCCAGGAGTTGGGTGCCCGCCGATGAATACATCACGCTCCCAGGCCTTACACCCGACGAACCAGAGACGATTCCGAGTGGCGGCGCGGTCGCATACGATATCTATCTAGGTGATGACCTACGCAAATCTTCTGCCCTAACACCTCGAGTTCGCATTCAACTTTCAGATACAATGGGTAAGACCGAAGTAGAGGTAACTTGGCGCGGCGACAAACTACAATTGCGACCAGACGGCCCGGGAGATTTTACAGCGGATCTGGATCCGACGAGTATCACTCCGGGACGTCACCGCGTTGAGGTTCGAAATCCGGGCAATTCCAATGTCGAGATTGGCGACCTCATGATTGAACTCATTCAGACTGTAGCACATCTACCATCGAATTGATGCCAGGCTATGAATAAATGCCCTGTATATATAAATGCAGTGGGCTGCTAAGGGCGAACCCTCTAAACTCCATCCCAGCATGAAACGATTATTATTAGCTCTATATATCAATACAGCCCTAGTTTCCTTCGGCTTTACCGTCTCCACGCTGCAGGCAGCAACGGTAAAGATTCTGGTTTCGGCAACGTTTGCCGAGGGCATGCAGCCGTTGGTCAAACAATACCCCGATCTCCAACTGGTAAGCTTCAGCTCCAGTGAAGAGGCTTTGAGGGAGATAAGCGATGCGGATGCCTTAGTCGGTTTAACAGCGGCAGATCCTGCCGGTGAGTTTCTAAAAGCTGGGAAGCGCATTAAATGGCTTGCTCACGGGAGTGCCGGAGTTGAGGAGACCTTGTCTGATCCTGCGGTGAGAAACGCCGATTTTATTCTGACCAACATGAAGATCATTCAAGGTCCCCAGATTGCAGACCACGCAATGGCACTGCTTTTGAACCTTACTCGAGATTTGAAACACTTCAACAAGAAGATGGAAACCGGTTGGCATCGGCAATCGGATCTCCCCATGATCCAGCTAAGGGGCAAGACGATAATGGTTGTGGGGCTCGGCGGGATCGGGACTCAAGTGGCTGAGCGAGCCTTTGCCTTCGGGATGCGAATTCTGGCGGTCGACCCCAAGGACATTCCCTACATGCGAGCCGTGGAATACGTGGGGACACCTGACGAACTCGATGAACTACTTGGGCAGGCTGACGTAGTGGTCAATTGCGCTCCCCATACAGCGGAGACGGAAAAGATGTTCGGTCCCCTTCAGTTTTCCGTCATGAAAGACGGGGTCTATTTCATCAATGTTTCTCGGGGGGCCATTGTGGATACGGACGCACTGACGACGGCCTTGCGTTCGGGCAAGATCCGAGCGGCGGGTCTGGACGTGGTCGATCCAGAACCCCTACCCAATGATCATCCCCTATGGTCCATGTCCAATGTTACCATTACCCCCCACCTCGCGACCTTATCCGATGGCCGGATCGAACAATATCAAAAGGCGTTTAACGACAACGTGGCACGCTTTATGTCTGGTCGCCCGTTGCGGAATATTGTCGATAAGCAAAAAGGATATTAGAACCTATCCCAAAACCTATCTTGGATGCCGTTGCGCGGGAAATCACGAAGGATGGAGATCTGTTTTCGTTTCGTTTCTTCTGGAAGCTAGGTCAATCCGTTCGGTAACGCCTTCGTTCGCTGAATTAGAAAAACAGATTAGCCGAACAAATACCATCCGCCAAAAAGATTGAGCAAATGGCGGATGGTATTAATTCTCTGTCTAAAGACCGCTATCTCCTTTCAGGACGGCAACCAGGCGAAAACCGATATCCTCCGCCCCGTCTAGGGCAGGATGACTCATTCTAGAGTGAAGGTTGGCATGCGATAATCGGGCCAAATAGCAGCCACCCGTCATGGTCATCGCTTGGTTGCTTTCCGCGCCAAGTTCCTCAAGCGGCAACGGACGGGCCGATCGCGGTCCATTAGAGCGGGATTCATATTGACCGTTGTTGGTCCAGTTCCAAACCCACACATTGCCCAGCATGTCGTAGAGGCCACGATCATTGGCGGGAAAGGCTTTCACCGGTGAACTGCGAGCAAAGCCATCGCGGTATTGTCCGTGTATCCATGCGTAATCCTCCAAGTCGATCGTCCCGAAGTTCATCCGCTCCGACAACCCGTCAAATCGGTTGCCCCAGGGAAAAATGCAGATTTGGTCGCTCATCGCTCCGGGACGGGCGGCCAGCAGCCATTCTTCCTTAGTTGGCAGACGAAAGAACACGCCCGTCTTTTCATTCAGCCAAGCCGCGAAATTCATGGCATCAAACCAGTTTACCTGCACGACCGGATGATCGGGTTCGCTCATCGGGTAAACCTGGAGGTCCCAGGAGTTGGCAAATCCCTGCATCCATTGCGCTTGGGAATCGACTATCCAGCCCGTGGCATAACGTTCGACTGCTGTTCGATATCCCGTCTCTCTAACGAAGGCGGCAAACAGGGCGTTGGAGATGATTGTTTCGGACATAAAGAAGGTGTAGTCCACCGAAACGGTATCTCGACGATCGGTATCGAACATATCTTCCCAACGGCGCAAATCACCACTACGGTTTGGTACGCTAAGTATCCGATTCTTCAATTCAGATGATATTCCATCGATATATTTCCCACCATCTATGCGATGGAAACGAAGCTCCAATCCATCGGCCAAGTTTACAGTCGCTACTTCATTGTTAGCGAAAAACGCTTCCTCGCCATCGTATCTCCATGGCCGACTAAGCAATCGTTCCGATTCAAACTCGGCCGCTTTTCTTAGAAGGGACTCTCGAGAATCGTATTGATCTGTACTAAGATTCTTTGGAAGCGGCTTTATTGTATCCGAATCCTCCTGACCCATATTCTCGGTGATCCCAATCTCAAGAATAGTCAGAGCTACTAGCAACCAACTTGGCCACCGCCTCCTACTCCGGCAGAAGCTCATCGGGATTCTCCGAAATCCCGAAACGCAAGCTGAAGGCCTATCGATTTGCAAAGTCAATTGACGCGTATGGGTTGCCCGCGCTCATAGGCGGGAATACATTGCCGAATCAGGCTGGAAAGGCCCTGGTTGCCACTGGCTTCGGCCATCTGTAATGCGCTTCGGGCCGTTTCCAGGGCCGCATCGAATCGATGGTTTTCCGCGTAGGCGGCTGCCAGGACCTGTTGAAAATCCGGGTCATCTGGAGCCAACGCCACTGCTCGTTTAGCCAATTTCTCAGCCTCGGCTCCATCTCTCCAATGTCCGTCTTTCGCTGTCGCCTTAATCCAAGCAAGCTCGCGAAGAATCTTCACGTTGTTTGGCTCCCGCTCCAAGCCGGATTTAAACGCCTCCAAAGCTTCTTTTCTGCGCCCACTGACGTCCAGCGCCAACCCCAGCATCGAGTGGCCTTCCCGAATTTCCGGATCGTCTGCCAGCTGCTCGCTCAAGTAGCGAATAGCCTCCTCGAAACGACCTTGCCTAGCCAAAAGCTGCACGAAGTTCGATCGGGCGACGACAAAGTCAGGATCCAGGCTCATAGCCTTTTTATAGAGTTCCAAAGCCGAATCGTATTCACTTTTTTGAGCCAAAAGCTGAGCCTCTTGATTGAGCGCCTTGGGGTTATCCGGGTCCGCCAACGACCAGCTCTGAGCCGTCCGCAGAGCCTGTGACATCTGCCTATTCTGAAGCAGCGTCTCAATCATCAAAGTCCGCGATTTCTCGTGCTTAGGATCGATCCGAAGGGCTGCTCTCAATTGCTCTAAGGCTTCTCTAGCCTTTCCCTGAGCCTCTAGGATCGAGGCGTACACATGATGGAAGTCCGGATCCATCGGATGATCCTCTAAGAGCTTCTGGTTGTAGCGAACCGCTTCGTCGAACCGTTTTCCGTTAAAAAGCATCAATAGATAAGCGTTACGGGCTTCGATGGCGTAAGGATTTAGCTCCAGGATCTCTAGAAGGCTTTCCTCCGCTTCATCGAGATCATCTGTTAAGACCGACAGAAGACTCAACTGATACTGGGCTTCGATATTCTTCGGAAAGTCCTTAACTACCGACCGAAGTAGCTCGCGGGCTTTGCCCTGTTCGCCTCCTTCAGCCAGAAACTGGCTCATCAGTCTTTTCAGATCGGCGTTGCCCGGACGCTTTTCCAGGGCGGCTTGGTAGAGGGCTAAACTTTTCTCCTTGGCCTTCGGCGTTAGCTGAACTTCCATTTGCCGTACTTGTCGCCGCCTCGAAAACTGTTTCTCCCGATGATTCCACTGATTGGTGTAGGGGACCTTGCTTAACAGCTGTTCCGTGCTCTCTCGGGAGATTCGTAGCTCATCCCATTGCGTGAATGCCAACTCTGAGGACACTGCATCCCTGGAAACCGGAAACGATTCGGAAACTCCCAGTCGTGAAACTACGGCCTCGGTAAAAGCAGTGGCTACCTTGTAGTTCCCTTCAAAGGACAGGTGTACGTGATCGTAGAAATCGACATCCCCCGGAATGTTGAAAACACCGCGATCACTTTGCTCGAAAACCATTTCCGAATCCACCAGAGTGACACCAGTGCTTTGCTCGCCCGCCAACCGTCGAATAATTCCATTCAACTGGCTATCCGCGCGCATTCGAAGCCCATCCAAATCTCTAGCTTCTTTGAATGCAGCTAGCGCTCCCTCGACATCTCCCCGCTCTTGTTGGGCAATGCCCTTCTGGTAACTCCCGTTGGCATCCCCATCGTCCCTGGAGATAAAAGGCGGGCAATCCAAAAGATTCACCCCCACGGTGGACAACAGAACCTGACAATCCTCGTTAGCTGCGGTTGAAAGCATGTCGCTCAAATTGCGTTCGAAGTGCCGGTAAACCGTCTGCAGTCGATCGTCGCCCTCGAAAACGGCATTCTGCAGATAAAAATCCATGCCTTTCCAAGTGCCCGAAGCCACTTGGTGCCTACCGGCGAGGACAACGAGCATCTGATACAATCGCAGTGACTTGAGAGAATTGCTCAGGCGGAGAAAGCTAAGATTGTCACCAAAACCTGTATACAAACTCCCCGCGCCATAAGGGCCGGTTACCTCATTATTTCCCATGTACACCACCAAAAAATCGGGGTCGTACTCCAAACACGCTTTTGCCACCGGCAGCATCACATGGGAGTTCACCGCGGAGATCGCGGCATTGATAACCTCAATCGTTCGCCCCGGATAAGCCTTCTCTAGCATTACTTGGATCTGATTAGCCATGCCATACTCCGGAGCGGGATACCCATGAGCAGCCGAACCACCCAAAACGAATACCCTCAGCGAACCGGGCTCTTTCTTTGCCGAGAACTGAAGCGACTTCATCGGCCGGGCTACAGACCAAGGAAAGTAGCTGAAAGTAAAGGGCCAATTGTTCCGAACAATTCCCTTTTCTTCGTGAAAGACACTCGTGCTATAACCGAACCCAATTAGTCTGAGCCCCGATTCAAGAAGGGCGATTAGGGCTAGCGGGACGATCAATACAGTGACTACCTTGAAAGCCAATAACCTGCTACGTCTCATACTAGAATCGGTTTGATCAGCTCCCCATGCACATCGGTTAGGCGATAGTCGCGACCTTGGAAGCGGTAAGTCAAGCGCTCGTGATTGATGCCCAACTGATGGAGCATCGTCGCATGTAGGTCATGAATCGACACAGGGTTCTCCGTGATATTGTAACTATACTCGTCCGTCGATCCGTAGCTCATGCCTGGTTTAATTCCCGCTCCCGCCATCCAAATTGTAAAGCAGCGCGGGTGGTGATCACGTCCGTAGGTAGTTTCGGTCAATTCGCCTTGAGAATAGATCGTGCGTCCGAACTCTCCCCCCCAAACCACTAGGGTGTCATCCAGCATACCTCGCTGCTTGAGATCCTTGATCAAGGCGGCAGAGGCTTGGTCCACATCGTAGCACTGGCCTGGCAGTTCCTTGGGCAACCTCGAGTGCTGATCCCAACCCATATGGAAGAGCTGCACGAAGCGAACACCACGCTCCGCCAGGCGTCGGGCCAGCAATGCGTTCGCCGCAAACGTTCCCGGATTCCGCGCTTCAGGACCGTACATGTCGAGAATGTGATCAGGCTCGTCCGATATATCGGTCAATTCCGGCACGCTACTCTGCATTCGATAAGCCAATTCATACTGGGCGATTCGGCTCTGAATTTCGGCATCGCCCGTTCTGTCCGAATGTTGATCGTTCAGTTCCGCAAGCTCGTCCAGCATCTGCCGTCGCATGGAACGAGAGATCCCTGGTGGATTCTTCAAGAAAAGCACTGGGTCGGCTGCTGAGCGAAGTTTCACGCCAGCATAGGATGTGGGCATAAACCCGGAACCCCATAATCGATCGTATAATGGCTGACAGGAAGGCCGGCCCGTACCGCGCGACGTTAGAGCAATGAAAGCTGGCAGATCGCGATTCATGCTTCCCAAGCCATAACTCATCCACGAACCGATACTCGGCCGACCGGCAAGCTGGAAGCCGGTTTGGAAAAAGGTTATCGCCGGGTCATGATTTATCTGCTCGGTGTGCATCGACTTGATGAAACAGATTTCGTCGACAATCGAAGCCGTGTGCGGCATGAGCTCGCTCACCGTAGCTCCACTTTGACCGTGTCGGCTAAACTCGAAAATCGAATTGGCGACCGGAAAGCTGTCTTGCCCGCTCGTCATGCCCGTCAAACGCTGGCCCCTGCGAATGGAGTCCGGCAGATCCTCGCCACGAACCTTATCCATGTAGGGCTTGTGATCGAACAGATCGATCTGCGACGGCCCACCCGATTGAAAAAGGTATATCACTCGCTTTGCCTTAGGAGCGAAGTGAGGTCCAAACGGCACTGCTTGCGATTCCGCCGAACCATCGCTCGCATATCCATCATCTCCAAGCAGCGAGCTTAGAGCCGCAACGCCAATGCCTTTTCCTACAGTCGAGAAAAATTGACGCCGACTCTGCGTCATGGAGTATCGATAAAGCGGATTCACTGAATCATTCATGATGGATCGCCTCGTCTAGGTTATACAAATTCATTATGCTCGTCGACAGAGCAGCAACATAGACGGGATCAAGTCCCGGCTTCGAAGCGCTTTCCCCAACTGCCAGTAACGCCTTAGCGCTATCCGGATCTTGGCGAAAGTTCCGTAAGCGTCTCTCAAACCCGTCTTTTAGAATCATCAATTCCGAATAGCTCGGATCCCTTGCCAACAGGGTCCGAAAAGCCTGTCTTAAATGGGCTTCCGACTCTTGCCTCGAGGAGATTGCTACGTTTTCCGCGAACACACGGGCCGCCTCCACAAAAGTGGGATCGTTCATTAGAGCCAACGCCTGCAAGGGCGTATTGGTACGGGGACGGCTTAGCACGCACATTTCCCTGCTCGGAGCATCGAATGTCGCCATTGTCGGAGGTGGTACTGACCGTTTCCAGAACGTGTACAAACTTCTTCGATACAAGTCATCGCCCTTCCCTTGTATATAGAAATCGGTCGTTCGAATGGCGCTCTGGAACGACAGCTCTGCCCAAAGACCCTCTGGCTGATAGGGTTTCACAGATGGTCCACCAATTTTCTCAACCAGCAGTCCGGATGTGAAAAGCGCTTGATCGCGGATCATTTCGGCGGGCAATCGGAATCGCGTCATTCGGGCGAGCATTCGATTCTTCGGATCGCGCTCAGCCAACTCTGGAGATACCTCGGAACTTTGCCTGTAGGTTGAACTGGTCATTATCATCTTGATCAAAGCTTTCGTATCCCAGCCCATTCTTGGGTATTCGGTTGCTAGCCAATCCAGCAACTCAGGATGCGAAGGATACGCTCCCTGCAATCCGAAATCCTCCACGGTCTCCACTAATCCATTACCGAAAAGCATCGCCCAATAGCGATTAACGATTACCCGAGCCGTCAACGGATGCTCTCCGCTCACGAGCCATTTTGCCAATCCTAGCCGATTGGCAGGTTGACCTTCTGGAAGAGAGCCAAATAGCTCCTCGGGAACACGCGCCCCCACCTGCTCGCCCGGCTTATTATACACGCCCCGTTCCAATATATGTGTTGGACGCGCCTCAGGCATTTCTTCCATGACCATTACGTGGGTCGTGTAATCGACCTCGAAGCGGCTCAATCGGCTCTTGGCTATCTGGTAAGACTCTCTAATCGAGGTATTTTCAGGAGCAATCGTCGCATGATATCTCGACATCGATTTGGTTTGCTCGACCGACCGCTCTTTTGGCGAATGCCGCAGAGCGGCGAAAGCCTCAGCTTCGATTCCCGTTCCCGCTTCAAAGCGAGGCGCCTCCTCTCTCGTCGTTGAAAGCCGAAAGCGACCAATCGCCTGGTCCGGCTGAGATGATTTCTGGATGAGCTTAACCACCAGTTTATCGCCCGACGCGATATCAATCGGTTCTTGCAGGGCGAATACCGCAAATGCTCCTTCGGGCACGTCATCAGCGCCCACTTTCCAACCTGACTTCTTGTCTTTATCGAGAGTGCCTGACACCGGGAAATCCGCCAATTCAAAGCTGGCCTGAGCGCTGGCGATTTTCAGGGACTTCGGACGTCGATCTCCCTTTCGCTGAATGCCAATGGTTAGGTTGCTCAGCAGAAACTCCCCATCGCCTCGCGTGAGTCCACCCTCCAAAGAGGCGTCTGGCAAAACTTCCAGACGAAGAGCGGAGACGGATTCCAACTGCGGCCGCAGATCTACCGTATAGGTTGGACTTTCCAGCCCATCGGAGTTGATGAGGACCGACTGATCATCGAGGATATCGAATTTCGTGAGTAGGGAGACATCAACTCGGCTAGGCTTATCTATGGACCAATGGAGCTCTCCCCGAGCCCATCGATCTCGAATTTCTTTTGACCACGTTTCAAAGGCAGGCCTGATTTTATCGACCGAACGATCATACGCCTCTTCAGTGTCCTTCACGGCTTCCTTGAGCCTCTCGTACTCCGGCTGTCTACCCCTCATGGCAACCTGCATGACAGGTTTGGCGTGTCCAATCCGGCCATCCTTCCCCTTTTCTGGTACGCTGTTGAAGAACGCCAAAAACTGATAGAAGTCCTTTTGGGAAATAGGATCGTACTTGTGTTCGTGGCAGCGAGCGCAGCCAAAGGTCATTCCCATCCAAACACCCGTCGTGGTTTCTACCCGATCGACCAGATACTCCACGAGATACTCTTCCGGTATAATGCCTCCTTCGTCATTGATCCGATGATTACGATTAAACCCCGTCGCGATCTTCTGATCGACTGAAGGATTCGGCAATAGATCTCCGGCCAATTGCTCTACGGTAAACTCGTCGAACGGCAAATTCCGGTTGTAAGCATCAATCACCCAAGTACGCCAAGGCCATTGCGTCCGTTCCCAATCGGCTTGGTAACCCATCGTATCGGCATAGCGAGCAGCGTCTAGCCAATCGACGGCCATACGCTCGCCAAAACGCTCCGACGCCATAAGTCGATCGATGAGCTTCTCGTAAGCGTCTGTAGAATCGTCAGCTAAAAAGGCGTCAACTTCTTCAATGGTCGGGGGCACGCCGGTCAGGTCCAATGTGGCCCTCCGAATAAGAGTAGTCTTGTCCGCGGAAGGGGAAGGTTCGATACCTTCCGCTTCCAGCTTGGCCAAAACAAAAGTGTCGATCGGATTGCGAGACCAATCGGGATTCGACGTTTCCGGTGCCTCCCTACTCTTGGGCGGCTCGAAAGACCAATGCTTCTGATAAACCGCTCCTTCGTCTATCCAGCGCCGCAATAGCTCCACTTCGTCATCAGAAAGGCTCTTTCCAGAGTCAGTAGGCGGCATTCGCTCATCCAGATCTTGACTAAGAATCCGGACAATCGCGTCGCTCTTATCTGAGGAACCCGGAACAATAGCCGACTTGTGGGCTTCGGACTGAACATCCAGTCGCAGGTCCGCCTTTCTTTCCTCCGCATCCGGACCGTGACAAAGATAGCAGTTATCCGACAGCAAAGGCCGTATGTCCCGGTTGAACTCTATAGATTCCTCGCCGTGGAGGCCAGCCATGGACAGGACTACCCCGAGAAACGAGGATGAGACCTTGGAAGATCTTAGCTGATAAGTTCTTTGTTGAATATCGAGCATCTAAGGTAGGGCTGCTTGTCCTCAAGCAGCCGCAGCAGTCGAAAAGGGTCCCGGCTGCCTGAGGACAGGCAGCCCTACCATTTAATAAAGCTTTCGAACGCTAGAACGATCCACTCAAAAAGTCGAAATCAAAGATTCTCGGCCCCTACTGGCGTCACCTTTATATCGATTCATTGGCCCGGTCAGCTCTTTTAAGGAAATAATACAGCACTCCGGCTACACCGAAGACGACTACGGCGAAAGTGATCAATATACCCGCCTCCTGACGGTCAATGATGGTTAAACCCGACATCAGAACACCGATAGCGACCAAGGCAATCGCCACCATTTTACCCGGCAGCGTGTAGGCCTTAGCGACCGGCTTTTCTTCGAAGGCTTGCTGCATGGCCACGGCCCGATCCCAACCGGGACTTTCATGTTTTTCCAGCAACTCCAGGACCATAAGGATAACAAAAGGGACAACAATTCCGCCAATCATATCCGCGAAACCCGAGTTTTCCCCAATCCAGAGAGCGATCGGCCTCAAGATATCCATATCCGCGAAAATGCCTCCTTCAGCCAAACCGAATCGCATCAGATAAGCAGTTACAAAGCCAATAGCCGTCGTCACCCATACAGCAGTTATGCCCATCTTTCTTGAGAACAGACCCCATACTGTGGGCAGGAAAAGTGGCACATAGAGCAGCTTATTGATATCCACAATAAATTTCGTGTATCCATATTTTGGTATCAACAAGGCCCCTCCGATAACTACGATTCCCAATATAAGGGTAATCATCCGACCAACGAAGACGAGTCTCTTTTCAGAAGCGTCCTTGCCCATCATATTGTGGTAGGCTTCGGTGAACGCACCCGCGAAAACATTTAACCGCGTCGTGGCCATACTAGCCGTCGCCGAAGCCATAGCCGCTACCATTAGTCCCATCATACCAGCCGGAAGCACATACTGGCAGGCCAGAATGTAGGCTTGCTCGGTATCAGCGCTTTGGTTGACCACACGATAGATAAGTGGAGGCAGCATCCAGAAAATGGGACTTACCAAATAGAGGACTCCAATCAAGTAGGCCGCCTTTTTTGCATCCTTGGCAGTCGGCACGCAGACCCACCTCTGCACAAAGGACCAATCCGCGGCAAAGACAAAAAAGTTGACGATCATCCAGCTTATCAGGAACCACGCGGAATAGTCCTCGACCACTGGCGCGAGGAATCCCTCAGGAGCCGCCTCTACAAAAGACCCCCAGCCTCCCACTTTCGCCAAAATCAGAGGAACGACGAAAACGACCGATACCGTAAGTATTACGAATTGCAATACATCCGTCACCAAAACAGCCCAGAGACCACCGGCGAAAGCGATGGCAATGACGATGATGCACAAGGCCAACGAAGTTAGGGGCACTGACAAATGACCCGTAGCGGGATCCGCCAAGAAATGGCCTTCCGGCAAAGGCATCAGGGCCGTAACGATTTTAGAAAGAGCATAGACGGCTCCCCCTGTGCTGAAGAGCGTCAAGGATCCCTTGAACCAGGTATAGAACTGGACGATCGATCCGCCGAAGCGCAAACGAAGGAACTCGGCAGCGGAGTCGACGCCCGCCTTCCTCCACACGCTGGCAAGGAACCAGCCCACCAACAACGCGGATACACCGTAGCAAAGGTTAATGGCGATAGCTACAGCTCCATATTTATAGGCAATTCCTCCCCAAACAACGAAAGTGCCGGCCGAGAACATAGTCATGAATGCCGATAAGCCCGAAACCCACCATGGCGATTGTCCGCCCGCCACAAACATGTCTTTGGAGCTCTTCATCTTGTTGGCGAACACCATGCCGGCGCCAACGATACCGAGGACATAGAGAATGATTACAATATAGTCGATTGCTTGCATCTTGGGAGGGGATTAAGAGATTTGTGGGGAAAGGAGGTTGTATCAATGATTCCAATTCATTGCCGCGATAAACGCGCCCGGAGGTCGCATTCCACCCTTTTCGAATGACAGTAGGTGGAGCCCGACCTCCGGGCGGGCTTAAAATATTCGGTCATGATCAAAAATGGCATTATATATTTACTCAGTCCGAAGTTCGAGACGCGATAGCATGTCTTCCGTCGGTTCGACTCCGAGTCCAGCAGCGTCGCTCAATTGGTAGTTTCCTTTCGAACAGATGATTCGATTTGTCATCAAATTGTGATTACGCTCTACAACGGAGTGTTGGTATTCATGGCCGATGACGCCTTCCAATGAAAAACTGGCGTGCAAACTGGCCGCTAGGAAGATTCCAGAACCTACGGTAGCGTGGGGCAATATACTGATACCCCTTTCGTGGGCTGCCTTGGATATTCGGGTAAACTCGGTGATCCCGGTATGACCCATCTCAGGCTGGACGATTTTCACGGCGTCAACGTCGTAACGTAATTGCGCCTCGAATAGCGTTCGCCACTCCTCGCCCGCCCCAATGGGCGTATCCACAGATTGGACAACTTTCGCTAATCCATTCACATTTTCGGGCGCAATGGGAGCCTCCGCAAACCAAAGATCATAAGGCTCCATCCGCTTAATGGCGTCGATGGCCTGATCCGGCGTGTAGGCCCAATGCATATCGCAAGCGATCTGAGCGTCATCGCCCAGCGCTTCCCGCAATTTGGCCATCTCTTCCAAGATTCCTTCGCCAGCTACAGCCCCGGCGAACTTGAAACGGTCGAATCCTCTGCCCAACCAGTCTTTGGCAAATGCCACTCTCTCATCCAAAGTCGGCTTTGGCAAACCGGAGACGTATCCAGAAAGCTCTTCGCGTTTGCGACCGCCAAGCAATTCATAAATCGGTTTCCCTGCCACTTTTCCCGCTGCATCCCAAAGGGCGATATCTACCGCCGCCAGAGCATCTAGATAGAATCCGCCCGTATATCCACGAACGCGCATTAGGCTGTAAAGATCGTCATGAATCGCGGATGCCTCGGCCGGATCGCGACCGACTACGAAGTCCGCTAGCAAATCGATAATTATCGCTGTCGTCGCCTTAGGGGCCACGATTCCGTAAGTCTCTCCCCAACCGGTTTCTCCAGAGTCTGTCGTTACGCGAACAACGACCGAGCGGTCGAAAATTGGATACACGGTCTTGTTGCCCTGACGAACGAAATAGCCTCGCTTATTAGGAGTCTCGCCCGGCCCCAAATCTCCCAAATAGGGCTCGTCCCGAGTAACCGTTAAGATGAAGGCATCAACCTGGACGACGCGGCTCATGCAACGACTACTTTCGCTGGAGCAATCTTGAGGTACCGGGAAAGCCGGTTCAATTGGGCTTCCAACTCTGCCTCATCATAAGCATCGAATTCTGGCAAGGGAGCCCTAACTATGGAATTAGTGAAGATACCGCGTTTGGTAAGTACTGTCTTGGTTAGTCGCATGCGGTAAATCAATTGGATGGTAAGCAGCGGCAAGGATTCCCGATAGAGTTCCCGAGCTTTATCCTCGTTCCCTCGCTGGTAGGCGTTCCACATTTCCACGTGGATATCGCTGATTTCGGCAGCCGGCATAGCGGCTACAGCTCCGCGATTCATCTCGTCGATCACGTACCGAGCTCCCCCACCACCGATCACTCCGCAAAGGTGCTCAGGCGCCGAATTTCGGAGCTCCGTAATCTTGGGGCCAGAAGGAAGCGTCTCCTCCTTTACGTAGCGAATGGCATCCGTCGCTTCAACGATTCGCATCAAGGCAGCCGCATCCAGACCCGCGCCCACTGGGTTCGGAGCGTTCTGCAACACAATATCTATTCCCGGAGCGTTTTCGATAACCGACAGGATGAATCGCAAGGCTCCGTCCTCATCTCCTTGAAATTGCCTTGGGATCAAGACCATGGCCGCTTCAGCTCCTAATTGCTGCGACTTGAGGATGTCCGCTCCTATAGCTTTCGCCTCGCCAGCTCCACCGCTGCAGACTACAGGCAAACGCCCCTTGGCCACTCCACAAACGACTCGCATCAGAGCCATGCGTTCATCGGATGAAAGGAAGTCGAACTCGCTGGCCACCCCAGGGAAAACCAAGGCGCTTGCTCCCGCATCGACGCAAAATTGCGCCACTGACTCCATGGCATCCAGATCAACATTGCCATCAGCCAAGTAAGGCGTCGGCAAAACCGGCAAAATTCCTTCAAGTTTAACAGCCATTTTGCTTATACTTTCAGCTCAAAGACAGCGGCCGATCTCCGAACAATGCAGGAAGATGAATTAAATCTAGTTTCCTTATTCATGGCTGGATTGTTAATTGACAATTACCTTTTTGAGTTCCTTTTCGTCAAACTCGATTCCCAAGCCGGGCTTCTCCGGAACGACCGCGTAACCTGGCTTGAATTCGATGGGTTCCTTTAAGAGCAGGTTCCCTCGCGAACCACGCACATCAGTAGCTTTGTGGATATTACCCGCTTCCATGATCACAGCGTTCGGCGTAGCCACCGCTAAGTGTATTGATGCCGCCACGTAAGGGGGGAATCCGGAGCTCACGTGCGGCGACCAAAGAATGCCGAAAGTGTCGGCCATATCGGCAATGCGCTTGCACTCGGTAATGCCGCCAGCCCGACCGACATCAGGATTGATGATATCCAGGCTGCGCTTGACGAATAGATCGCGGAATTGGAATCGGTTAACAAAGCCTTCTCCCGCGCAAACGGCGGTATCCAGCGCTTCTGCGAGAATGGGATAGCTCGCAGTATCTTCCGGCATGAGAGCGTCTTCGAACCAGCCAATATTGCCCAATTCGTCGAGCCTCCGCCCTACCTTGATCGCTTCGTGCAATTTAAAAGCCCCCAGCGAATCGATAAACACTTGGCCGCGCGAGCCTACAACTTCGGATACCTTCTCGATGACCTCAATACCTTCGTTACTGGACTTGTTGAAGCCCATTTTTATAGCGGTGAAGCCTTCTTGCATGGATTGCTCGGCATCTTCAGGCGTGCCAGCTCCTTGATAGGTTGGAATACTATCCCGGTATTTGCCTCCAAGGAGTTGATACACAGGTTGATTCAAATATTTGCCCAGAATGTCCCATAAGGCGATGTCTATGGCAGCAATCGACTCCGTGTAGAAGCCCGTGGCATAGCCTCTAAGTCTCTGGCTAGAGTACATTTTTTCGAATAGCGGACCAATCCGACGGGCGTCTTCCCCAATTATAATCGGAGCCAGTAGGTCCGTGATTACCTTGGCGTGGACAGCCGGAGCCACCGGAGCATGGGCTTCGCCCCAACCAATGATTCCCTCGCTCGTCGTTATCTTAACGAGAACATCAAAACTATGACCCCTGGTGCGGGACGGAAAGGAATGATTGAGCCGGTAGCCCAGACCCGTTCGTTCCTTCATGGTCCCGATCGGCGGCATTTCCACGTAATCGCTCAAAGGCCCATCGATGTTCGGGGCGCTGACGATTATCGGTTCGACTTTGGTAATCTTCAAGGGAGCGGTTCCTCTCGTTGCTTTTTTGGATGTTTGACCTCCGGCCTTGGATAAGGGGAAGACCGAGGCAGCCGCCAGGGAGCCACTCAATTTCAGCCAGCTACGTCTGCTATGCATGGTCTGCTTAAAACTCAACTACCTGCCAGTTATTCATAAATCTGTAGGAGCAGTCCCGCGAAGCAGGACCGCTCCTACATAAATGATCTTATTTTCGGAGAAGCTAAAGAGCTGGCACGGTCTCCCATTGCCAGCCCATTGCTACTATCAAACAGGCTACTAAACAGCCAACTACGAACTAAAAACTAAACGTGCTAGTGAGACGGAAGTTCATTGGATTCATAATCCTGATACGCGAGGGTAAACCATCACCATCCATAGCCGTTACGATCAAATCATCATTGTCTAGGACATTGCGGACGTTCAACTGTATTCTCCAATCTACCTTGTCATCCAAGATCTTGCGTGAATGGCGTATCCAAAGGTCCATGTTTTCCTCACTGGGCCCGAAGAGCGGCTGCGTCACATCTGCTACCGCGATTTCATCGAGACCTACGGGCAAACGCGGATCACTCTTCAAAATAGAATTCGCAAAACCGACCCCTACATCGTCTTGCCAGCGGTAACCTCCTCCGACAGCCCAACCAGCAAGGATGCTATCCTGACTAAAGGTGTACGCCGTAGCCAAATTGAAACGCCATTCGCGCACCTCGCTCAACAAAGCACCCTCTCTAAGGGTCTGCTTAAGAAGTCTCGACCATTGGGTCTGCCGAGTCTGCCTATATATTGTCATCGGATTATCGCTCTGGAACGTATTCGGACGAGAGAGAAGATCTCCCATTTTCAACCACTGCGGCTCACGAATATCAAAGTACTTTACAAAAGATTTTAGAACATTCGTTTTTAAAGCTTTTTGTTGGGCAGCGTTGAACATAAATGTCCAATTCTCCGTCGGATTCCAAACTCCCTCTATCTCCATACCCTCGGAGGAAAAGTCAGATACACCGACCATGTTCGGATTTCTTTTGTCGGAAACCGACACTGCAGTTCCCGCACCTGGGCCCGGGTCAACAGGAGTCCAATGGACTTCCCGCATACCAAGGGGTGGTACCGTGTAGACTGTTTCCCAACCGATATTGTTCGGCCACAATCTCGGGTCTTTTGCATCCCATGTATTATATTCTTCTGGTGGGACGGTAGAATCTCTGGGCAGCTTTTCCTGCAGCGAGCTTCGTACACCATTGTACCAAAGGCGCTCGTAGTTAGGGATACTTCCATGGCCCAGTGATGTATCCGTCTGAGCTGTTGATACAGTGTCGAACCAATTAAACCGAACATAGAAGTTTTGCTCCGGTAAATCTATGGAGAACCCATACTCTGTCGTTTCTCCTGCTGGGTCTGGATGCCTTGCATTCAATACCGTTATCCGCCCTGGCGAAGGCACGAAGTTCTCAGAAATACCGTAATGAGCACTGATACCAACTCCAGGTATGCTCCACTCTTCAGGCAAGTGGCCAACCACGCCCCATGTGAAAACATCGCCCGTGATCGAGTTATCTGGAGCTGGGCCGAATCCCAAAGTTTCCGGCAAAGCAATGGCTTCATCCGTATACTCAGGACTGTCGTCGCGCCAGTTTTCGGCTTTGTCTTTCCGCCAACCGTATGTTGCTACGATATTGTCGTTGAAAAGGTAGCTCTGAGCCGACAAAGCAAAAGATTCAATCTCCTGTCGGTCGATCGAGGCGTTGTTGACAGTGTCAAGAACTAAGGGTGCAGAGACCTGACGGTAAGCACCTTTGTGACCATCGTATATCGGTGTGGCGGTGCTATCGTAGAGAACCACCGTATTCTGCCGTATCCTTGGAGTGTTGGCGGTCGTGCGAGTGGCTAACGTTCCACTGGAGGGTTTTCCAGTAATCTTCGGGCCTAAAAACCGGAAGTTCCGCGCTCCACGGTCATAGGATGCTGTAGAGTAACCACGATTCCTATTCGCCTCCAAGATACGCTCTATTTCTCCCCCGGAAACGATTCCGTAGCCATCAGACTGTTCGTGAATTTCGCGCGACTGGCTGGAAAATACGCCAGTAAACAAATGGCGCCCCAAGTAACCAAAACTGTCAGTATCTCTAAGGTCTAAATCGTAGTATGCAGTCAATCGCATTGCATCTCGCATCGATTTACTGTTTGCGAAGTTATCCCAACCTTGCCTATACGGGCGTCCTACATCAGGGTTGGGAACCGGCACCGGCGTGCCGTCATCTTCAACTTCAAGAAAGTAATTCATATATTCGCTAGTGGCAACGTTGAGATTGTTGGACGCACGATCCAACCACCCGCTTCTGAAATTCTGCTTGTCGAAAGCTAACTCCACACCAGCGTTTTCCGATATAATTTGCTCGATCACCAAGTTTGTTGCGTCAAACGAGTTGTACGAGGTATTTTCGGTACCCGTGACCGTGTTATTTCTAAAATCGAATACCCAGCTATCTTCATCAGACAAAACTGCGTTGCTGACATTCGCTGATGCACTGTCCTCACGGTTTTTCCAGGTATACATCCGTCGTAACTTTCCATCGGGACCAGGTGTCGCAGGGCCAGCGTCGAAACCTAAAGTGGCTTCAGTTGAATCCGGATTTTTGAACACATACGCTGGGCCACGATTACCTGGCATGTTACCAAAGCCAGTCCCTGTGGTCGGATCAGAGTTTGTCGGCATTCCAGCTTCTATCCAATCAGGGATATTGGATGTCGGCGATATGATCGGAGGACGACTCGCATCCCTAGTTCCAATTTCCGCATTAACTCGGATAGTCGTTCGATCCGTCAGCTTGTAAAGCAACGCTCCAAATAGCCGCTGCTCATCCTCAAAAGATGGCTTCTGCTTATACTTGGTTTGGTTGTTAAGTCCAATTATTCTCAGTGACAACACATCGTCGACCAAGACTCGGTTTGCGTCAATTATCTCACGATGGGCACCCCAGCTACCGTACCGAAGCTTGATTTCCGTCTCTTCCTCAAAATGAGCTTGCTTGAGGTTGCTATTGTACAGACCCGCCGGACTCCCTAAACCAAAAAGAAGTGCATTCGGGCCTTTTGCAATTGCCACTCTATCTGTGTTGTAAGTATCCAGCCCTATATCGCTTAGGAAGAAGTTCCGAGTCCGATCAGGCTCAGCCAATCCGCGAACACGGGTTCTCCCATTTGGATCGCGGCGGTCTGCTCCACCTGCTCCGAAATTACCCTCTGGACCAGATACCTCCGTGTTCGTCGTGTAGAGAAAAAGGTCTTCGACGTTTGCGACACCCTGGTCCTCAAGAAACTCTTCGGTAACCACTTGAACTGCTCCTGCGATGTCCTTCAGTGGAGTTCTCAATCTAGTACCGGCCAACGTGTTGAGAGCACGATAGCCCTCATTTTCGTCTGCTGAGATTGAAAATGGTGAAAGCTCGTAAACTTCATCCGAGTTGTCTTGAGCCCGCAGGCCCGTGACGCCCGCAACGGCAAGCGCGAGTAGTCCAACAAAAGGGCTACGAATTCTTCGCATAATGGAATGATTGTTGTTCATTTGTAGTTGGTCGGGGGTTAGGTTTTGAGACACACTAACGCTCCGAAGTTAGGGATTCGGGGCGACGTGTATCGATTAACATAGGGGCGATTTAGAAACCATTTCGTCAAAAAGACGAGAGTTTATTAGGTCAATGGTTGACCTATGAAAGTTGTAGAACAATTGAGCAGTTTTTTAAGGTGGTGTGGAGCTTTGACCCCCGTTTTTTTGGATGCCACTCTCTGAGAGTGGCGCCGGCTTCCAGCCCGTATTTCTTCTGCAACCTAACCGACTTC
>CAZFUD010000011.1:0-11683 GCA_964521705.1 uncultured Opitutaceae bacterium
CCTCGCCGGCGGACGGGAAGATCTCCCGTGCCGTCGAATCATTGCGAAGCAGGTAGCCGCTTTTTTTAAAATACGTTATAGGCCTCAAAAAGGTTTGACCTGCTTTTGCAAACGAGTCTCAATGTCGCCGTTATTGAGATTCAATATCTTTAAGCAATGGTTTCCTGTCCTTTCCAACAACCTGAAGAATCGATTGCCCGAGTCGGTGATGTTACTCTTTGGCGTCGTCAATTCGCTCAGCGTCAGGGATTGTCGTTTGGCGTCTACCGTATCCCGGAAGCGTCGAACTGCTTCTCGTGGACCTTCGAATCTTTCTTGCAAATCGTATTCGTGGCCAAGGGCCAGATCTCCATTTCACTCCCGGATGTGGGAACGCGATCGGCAGGCGTGGGGGATTGGTTTGTCATTTCTCTGGAGGGATGGACCGGCGCGACTTCGTTGGAAGGCGAAGTTGAGATTGGCGTTATCGAGTGTTCGAAAGAAGTTTGGCAAGGTTTGGTGACCGAGCAGGACGCTCTCTTTCACGCCCGCAAGGCTTGTTTCGCCTGTTCGCAGCGACAGGAAGCCATATTGACCAAGGGGCCTCAGGATGCCCGCATGCAGAGCCTATCGGAGGATTTGCTGAATAACGAAGGCAGAACGCCTAGCAGCCTCCTCTTGGTCGAATCCATGACCCTCGAGTTTCTGGCTCGGGTTTGCGAATCCAGCATGCTGAGCGGTTCGGCCAAACCGGAACCTTGTGATCGAGAAGAAGACGAGGATGCTCTGGCGGCAGCGGCCAGCTATTTGGAGCAGCATTTAGATGAAGACCACTCTATCGCCGCTTTGAGCCGGAAGTTCGCCCTCAACGAATTCAAGTTGAAACGGGGATTCAAGGAGCGTTTCGGAAACACGGTGTTCGGCTTTTTGAGGCAGCGACGTATGGATCGAGCTCGGCAACTGCTGGCTAGCCGCAGGTGTTCCGTTCTAGAAGCAGCCAACGCGGTAGGTTATACCAACCCTAGCCATTTTGCCCGGGCTTTCCGGGAGTGTTTTGGCGTCAACCCCAAATCTTTCGTCGCCGTACGCGCCCGATGAGCCTCGCTGCTAAGAGTCTTTGCGACATGAAGCGGTCCACTATTCGCGACCACTTCAAGGAAATTCAAAAAATCGTCAGTTGCCCCAAGTTCGTCTGTGGTAAGTGCGCTCGAGTCGCCAGTCAAAGCTGCTTCCTCTGCAAAGCCCGAAGACTGGGTAAGCTTTGATCGTGCCGCCTACTCGCTCTCGTTTCCTGAGCTAGGCCTCTACCCAACCAAGGGTGCGCAATAATCTTAATCACGGGATTAAGATTATTTGGCACCCAACGCGTAGAATTTGATGCAGGAATCAATAATCCATAATATATATATCACCGTTTTTATTTTTTTTGCCCCACCCTACGAGTCGAATTTCAGGCAGGAATCATTCATCCTCAGTCGGCCGACGCTTCAGCCTGGCCAATACATTGCCCCGGCAAAACGGTTTGTGCAGTCAAAGTGACCACGTGATCAATTCTAGTGCACAATCGCGCATTGGCATACGTTAGTTGCGCGCGAATATGTCAATAAAGGCATTTTCAACCCATTTGCCCCCCGCAGTCGCACCCTAAAGACCGCGGCTACGGGTTTCATGCTTCAAGAGCAGGAAGAACCTAACATTCATCCCTCATCCTTTCTCCCTCTTCCTTCCAAAAAGCTCCCTCTCGGAGCTTTTTTTATCCCTCTTGGGGCGGACGCTCGTTTTTGGCTATGCTAGAGTTTGAGCCAGATAATGAAAACGTATCGAACTCTAAATCTAGTGAAAACCGCAACGCGACGCGTGTTCGGGGCTGCCGCGGTTTCGCTGACAATTGCTGCGCCTTTAGTAGTGGCCCAATCCAGCGATAGCGAAGTCGCAGGAGTCGTGACCCTCGATGATCTGGAGGTGGTCGGTAGATACCTTTATTCGGAC
Organism: uncultured Opitutaceae bacterium; assembly: GCA_964521705.1. GTDB lineage: Bacteria > Verrucomicrobiota > Verrucomicrobiia > Opitutales > Opitutaceae > Pelagisphaera. The sequence continues at coordinate 1,969 of CAZFUD010000011.1, forward strand.
CAGGTTAATGCGTTGAGAACGCCAACGCCAGTCATAGACGTGCCTCAAAGCCTTTCGATAATCACGGCCGACAAGATCGCTCTGCAGGGATTCAACAGCATTGGCGACATCATCAACTATACGCCTGGAGTAAACACGTCCATGGGTGAGGGCCACCGAGACGCCGTCGTATTTAGAGGAGTCCGCTCCACAGCTGATTTCTTCATCGATGGCGTTCGCGACGACGTTCAGTACTACCGCCCGCTCTATAATTTGGAGCAGGTAGAAATTCTCCGCGGGCCGAACGCCCTTCTCTTTGGTCGTGGCGGTACAGGTGGGATATTGAATCGGGTTACGAAGAAGGGCATCCTCGATTCGGAATTCACGAACTATCAAACAAGGATGGATACGTTTGGCGAGTTTGGCGTCCAGATCGATAGCAACTTCGCGGTCGACCACAATGCGGCCGTGCGGGTTAACGCGATGTTCGAGAGCCTGGACAACCACCGGGATTTCTATGAAGGCGAACGGATTGGAATAAACCCGACTGCCAAAGTTCAACTAAGCGAAGGGACTACTCTCGATTTGTCCTACGAGTATTTGGATCATCAGCGTTTCATCGATCGTGGGATTCCTACTGGCTCAGATGGACGTCCGGTAGAGGCTTTCGAAAAAACCGTTTTCGGCGACCCTGACCTCAACAATACCGAGCTAGAAGCTCATTTGCTCCGAGCATCCTTGCAGCAGAATTTCTCTGATATCCTGAAAGGCAATTTCAGCGCCTTCTACGGCGACTACGATAAGTTGTATGAGAATCTTTATGTATCTAGCTACGACCAAGCAGCTACACCCGACGAGGTGACTCTCGATGGATACGTCGACACTACCCAGCGTGAGAACTTCATCCTATCGGGAAACCTGATCGGCGAATTCCTTACCGATAGCGTCAGCCACACTGTCATCCTCGGTGCCGAGTATATTGATACTTCGTCTGATCAGGATCGGTACAATGCTTTCTGGGACACTACTTCTGACGATAACGAGATCTTTGCGGCCACCCGTCCTCTCAATTTGCGCGGAGGCGTTGGCGTCAACGCTTCAGGGGCGACGACGAGGAACGATTATTCGGCGGATCTCAACGACGATACGCGAGTGGGAATCAATGTCTTTTCGGCCTACATCCAAGACGAGATCGAGCTCAACCATCAGTGGGATGCGGTAATTGGAGCTCGCTTCGACAGCTTCGATATCGATGTCTTCAACGTTCTTGCCAACGAAAGTCGCAGCCGCGCGGATGACGAAATCTCGCCTCGTCTCGGCTTGGTGTTCAAGCCTCAGGAATACGTTTCCCTATACGGAAGCTATAGCGAGTCCTTCCTGCCACGTAGCGGCGAGCAATTCGCGAACATCAACGGCAGCGCCAATCAGTTGGATCCGAACACCTTCTCCAATCTCGAGGCAGGCGTAAAGTGGGACATCAACCAAACCGTTAATTTGACCTTTTCCCTTTTCGAAGTTGAGCAAAGCTCGCCGCAGGTCGCCGATAGCGATCCGTCGACTTTGGATGTTATCGACTCGGAAATCACGGGTTACGAATTGCAGCTACAGGGCAGAGTTACGGACAGCTGGTATGTATCAGCCGGATACAGCAATCTGGATGGCGAGCAAGCCAACCGTTCGGGATCTACCGGTTTGCGTCCCCGCGAACTACCAGAGAACATGTTCTCCGTCTGGAACAATCTGCAAGTAACTGATGAATTCGCTCTCGGACTGGGACTGACGCATCAGGACAGCAGCTACATCAACAACAGCAATAGCGCGATGCTCCCTAGCTTCACTCGTGTAGATGCCGCTGCCTATTACGATATCTCCGATGATCTCTGCATTCAGATCAACGTCGAGAACCTGACAGACGAGCTCTACTTCCCGAACTCGCACAGCACACACCAAGCATCTGTGGGGGCGCCCTTAAGCGCTCGAATCACGGTTATCGGGCGATTCTAGTATTTTAGTTTGTCTCGGTTATTAGGATTGCGGGGGGGGTGCAGTCCCGAGATTCCTTGTCTATTTACGCTTACCTCGAGACATCTCTTTTGCTGAGCAATTTCTAGGCGACCCTTTACGTCTTGTAGTGAACGAGGGTTTGGGCATGGGTTTATTCAGAATGAAGCCCCTCAATACCCTTTTCATCCTCTCCGACGAGCATCGACGGGATGCCAGTGGCTGCTATGGTCACCCGCTGGTCAAAACGCCCAACATCGATAAGCTAGCATCGGAGGGTACGCTCTTTGAAAGTGCCTATACGAATGCCCCGATCTGCATTCCCGCTCGGGCGGCTCTGCAAACAGGAAGGTACGTGCATCAAACAAGAAATTGGTGCAATGGGAATTCCTATCGCGGTCAAATCGAAGGCTGGGGGCATCATTTGAAGTTGGCAGGCCATGAAGTCGTATCGATAGGAAAACTACATTTTAGGTCCTCTGACGACGATAACGGTTTCACCGAAGAGATTCTGCCATTGCACGTGGTTGATGGGCTGGGGGATCTTCGGAGTTGCTTGAGGAAGCTGCGTCCGCCGCGAGATCGGCTCCACTTGATGTCCGAGAATATCGGGCCTGGGGAAACGGATTATCAAAGATACGATCGCAGCATCGCGGATGCGGCCTGCGAGTGGATTCGAAAGAAGGCTGATGGCACTTCGGGCAAGCCGTGGACGCTATTTGTGTCCTTCGTGTGCCCACACTTTCCGCTCATTGCCCCCGAGGAATTCTATCGGATGTACGATCCTGGTGAGGTTTCGCTACCCAAGCGTTTTGGCGATGATGGCGGATATCGAAATCCCGCCATGAAAGCGTTGCATGATTATCAGAATTTCGATCAATATTTTGATGAACGATCCACGCGTATAGCTATCGCTAGCTACTATGGCTTGGTTAGTTTCGTGGATAGTCTGATCGGGCGGGTACTTGAAACAATCAAGGAGTCGGGATTGGCGGATACAACGCGGATTATCTATACTAGCGATCACGGCGACAATTTAGGGGATAACGGATTCTGGGGCAAATCAACGCTCTATGAAGAATCAGCGGGCGTTCCTTTGGTTATGGCGGGTCCGGAAGTTCCTGTAGGTAAGCGCGTATCCACTCCATCAACACTGGTTGACCTAGCGCCCACGTTTTTGGAATTCAATGGCGAGTCTCTGACCGAGGAGGAGAAGTCCGAGCTGCCTGGAACGAACTTGCTCGAATTGGCCAACGGGGCGGATCCCGACCGCGTCGCGTTTTCCGAATATCACGCTATCGGTTCTATTACGGGCGCTTTCATGATCCGGTACCGGAATTGGAAATACATCCACCACGTGGACTACCCGTGCCAGATTTTCGACTTGGAAGCGGATCCGAATGAGCTAAACGATTTGGCAGAAGATCCCAGTTTCGAAGCGACGCGATCCATGCTGCATGCCAAACTCCTGGAAATATGCGATCCAGAGGACGTGAATCGCCAAGCTTTCGCCGATCAAGCAGCCCGCGTGGAAGCCAACGGTGGCGTTGAAGCCGTACTCAAACGCTCGTCTATCCCCTATACGCCGGCGCCGGTGGAATAGAGAACCGAAGGATCAAACAGCCAGCGCCCGATTTTTGGAGGACCGAGCCCTTCGATTAGACTCAGGCTGCAACCGGTCCTCCCTACCATAAGGAGCGTTGGGCAGCATTCGAGATTCGTTCTGTAGGAGCGACCGTTGGTCGCGTACATATGCGATCACCGATCGCATCTACAATTGGGTACGCTTCGAATCCCGCTTGGGCACTGGTTTTAATCAAATTTGGTGGGGGGTGTAGGAGGGGGTTTATCCCGCTATTATTAATGCCGAATCGATATTGGAATCGCGGGATAAACCCGCTCCTACAAGTCTTCAAATAACAGCGTAATTCTCGATCCATATCTGAAATTGGTTCCGAGGCGTTTATACTTCCCTAAAAGTCCCGCCCTAAATTCTGTGTCGATTTCTTTCGCCAAGGCTGTAGTGTAGTCGATTGCTATCCCTTTATGATCTGGTTTCCCAAGATAGACGGCTGGTCGTGCGGCCTTTCGAGGTTGCGCTCACTTACATGTCTGGCTCTGACTTCCCTGGCCCTTTCGTCGGCTTTTGCGGGTGTCCCGGGAAGCGATGCCGAGCACGCGGCTCTCCAAGCCGATGCCAAGAGCGTGTTTGAGGAAAAGGTCCGGCCTTTCGCGAAAAAGTACTGTGTGGAGTGCCACGGCCCGCGGCCCGAAGCGGGGTTTAATATAGACGCCGCTCTCAAGGCATTGGGCGGAGCCTCTTCCACCCAGCAGCTGAAGCTAGCAGTGGCCCGGGTAAAGGCTTACGATATGCCTCCTATCGATGGGGATAAAATCCCGACCGATGAGGAGCGTGAGCAGTTTCTCGAATGGATGGGGAAGCTCAAGTATGTGAGTCCCAAGGATCCGGGACCCTTCGTGATTCGGCGCCTATCTAAAGTCGAGTATGGGAACACGCTGCAGGCCCTTTACGGGGTGGACTCCAGCATTGCGGAGGATTTGCCGGAGGAAGTGTTTGGAGCCGGCTATCTCAACTCGGTTTCCCCGATGCAATCGGAGCTGTTTCTGGGAATTGCCAATGAAGTTGTAGATCGCATCTCGAAAAAGCGGGGCAAGTCGGCAGCGGCTTTGCGAGAGCGGCTTTTTGGAGAAGCGCCAGGTGTTGGAACGGATCTTCGCGAAGCTGCTCGACAAGTGGCTCGCTCGCTGGCTCGTGATGCCTATCGCCGACCCACGTTGGAGGCTGAATTGGATTTGCTGGTTCGAGTTTTCGATCTAGGACGAGAAAATGGGCTAGATTATCGAGACTCTCTTGGGTTCATGCTCAAAGCGATTCTCGTGTCGCCTCAGTTCCTCTTCATTACGCCGGCAGTTCCGGTTGATTCGGAAGAGGCGATCGTGCCTTTGGATGACTTTCAGTTGGCCTCTCGGCTTTCCTATTTGCTTTGGATGTCTCCGCCCGACGCTGAATTAGCTGCCTTGGCGGATGAAGGACGACTCCAAGATCGGGATACCTTGGAGAGTCAGGTGGCTCGCATGTTGAAAGATCCACGCTCGACCGCTTTATTCGATGGCTTCGGGGCCCAATGGCTGGGTATAGACAAATTGGAAACCCAGACCTTTGATCCGGATCGATTTCCGCTCATGACGCCAAAGATGCGGGTGGCCATGATTGAAGAGGCCCGCTTGTTTTTCCAGAGCATTGTAAACGAAAACCAAAGTGTCGTTCGTTTCGTCGATAGCGATTACACCTTTCTCAACGGCAACCTTGCCAAACTTTATGGCTTGGAGAAATCGGTCAAAGGCCGGAAGATGCGTAGAGTCACGCTAGAGAATCCCAATAGGGGCGGAATCCTAGGTATGCCGGCGACTTTAGCAGCGACTTCCTTCCCCAATCGAACCAGTCCGGTCAAGCGTGGCGTTTGGGTGCTCGAAAAGGTCTTGGGCGAACATGTGCCTCCGCCTCCGCCTGATGTGCCCGAATTGGAGGAGACGAGTAGCCCGACCACTGAAGGAATGTCGCTACGCGAGCTTACGCAATTGCACCAATCGGACATGATTTGCGCGACTTGCCACAAGGTGCTGGATCCCATCGGATTTGGCTTGGAGAATTATGACGCCATAGGCCGCTGGCGGGAGCGAGATGATACCGGAGGGGCTGTCGATCCCTCTGGAGTGCTGATGAGCGGGGAGCGATTTAATAACCCCGTAGAATTGAAACAGATTATTGCCAGCAGTGAGGAACGACTGGCTCGGAGCTTTACTGAAAGGCTTATGGCCTATGCCCTAGTGAGGCAGCTCAAGGGCTATGATGAGGTGGTTGTAGACCAATTGATGGAAAAGATCGCCAAAAACGATTTTCGCGTTCAAACTGTCATTTCCGAAATTGTAACGAGTTACCTTTTTACCCAACGGAGGATCAAAAGCGAATCCGAAGTCGAATCTATCCACGCTGCCTTATGAACAAGAAATACCTCATTGACCGACGCACTTGTCTAAAGGGAATCGGGGCTTCTCTCGCCTTGCCGCTGCTGGATTCCATGGGGTGGGCGGAAACCCTCCCGAATCGCCGAGCTCCAAAACCGCCCGTTCGCATGGGATTCATGTACATGCCTCACGGTGTGATTATGGAGCAGTTCTGGCCCACGAGTCCCGAAGCCTATCGCTCGAACACACCATCGTCCCTACAGTCGCTCAAACCGATTTTGGACCAGTGCCTCATGATGAAAGGGATATCGGGCGTGCCGATCATGCCTTACTACAAAGGGGCTCCCCACGCCCTCGAGCTATCGACATGGCTGACCGCTACCTTGCCGAATCCAGACACCAGGAGCAGCGTTGATATCTCTATCTCGGCCGACCAGATAATGGCCAACTACGTCGGGGCCCACACACCGCTGCCTTCACTGGAACTCGCTACCATGCCGCAAACGCATATGGAGAATCAGGCGGGATTGAACGAGGCTTATTATTCGCACTGTAGTTATCGTTCGCCTACACAGGCTGTCCCGGCGGAAATCAATCCCCGGGCTGTGCTGAATCGACTTTTCGGCCAGACGGACAAAACCAACCAATCCGGGCAAGCCAATCCCCTGGATCGTCAGATGCTCGACTTGGTGATCGGAGGAGCCAAGGAACTTCGCCGAACCTTGCCGCGGGTCGATCAACACAAGCTGGACGAGTACCTGGATAGCGTACGGGCAGTGGAGCGGCGCATCGCGGCCATCGAATATCGGCAGAAGGAAGCTGCTTTGGAAAAGGCGGGGATGAGCTCGAGCAAGCGCCATGATAAGGATTCTCCGCCGATCGAGATCAAAATTCCGGAAGGCGACAAGCGAAGCGAGTACATGCAAGTCATGTGCGATCTCAACATACTGGCTTTTCAAACCGACACCACGCGCGTCAGCACCTATATTGGGTCTACGCCGAATGGAGTTTCGTATCCAGAACTTGGATTTACGGATAAGCACCACTCGACCACGCATCACCGCCAGGATAAGGAGAAGATTCGAAAGGTGGCGGCTATCAACGAGTTTAATATTTCCCAGTTCGCCTATATGGTGAAAAAGATGGCTAACCTCCGCGAAGGCGACGGAACGCTGCTCGATAATTGCATCATGATGTGGGGCTCGGGCCTCGAAGACGGTGACAAGCATGAGCGCGAGAACCTTCCATTGATCATCGCCGGTCGCGGTGGCGGATCCATCAAAACTGGTCGCTTCCTGCCCAGTACCAAAGGAAACCAGGGCGACTTGCTCACTACCATGCTCGGCTGCGCAGGCGTGCCTTTGGACCGGCCGATTGGCATCGCGACCAAAGAGATAAAAGAGATTAAAGCGTAGGCGAGGGTTTCGTAAGAAGAGATTGTAGGGTCACCGCTTGTGGTGACCGCGTGTCCAAGATTCTAGTCGCTTCTGCGGCGTGCCGCAAGCGGCAGCCCTACGATGAGAATTATCGCGGGATAAACCCGCTCCTACACTCGCCTCCAAGTTAGGTTGGGGTCAATGTTCCCAGTTGGACCAAAACTCGAATCCTGCCACGCATAGCGTGATCCTGGGCGACGAATTAGGATTGAGCTACGTAGGAGCGATGTTAATACCACATTCCAAATACCGCTGATCCAGGTCCAAGTAGTGCGGCGCTTCAGCCCGCGATTTAAAATGGTAGCTCAAGCAGACGCGGGCCGAAGCGCCGCTCTTTGAATCTGGGTCTCTCGTGGGGGTGGTGTTAGAGCGGGGCTCCTTTGAGGAAGGCTATAAGATCCGAAACCGCCTCCGGGCTCATGGCGTTTTCCAGGCCTTCCGGCATGAGGGAGATGTTAGCGTTGCGAAGCGACTCGATATCCGAGCGCAGAACGGATCGTTCCGAACCATCGATTTGCCGAATGACGATGCCCGATGCGGTTTCAGAGGCCAGTAGACCGAAAAGCTGCTCTCCTGTTTTGAGCTGGCAATAGTAGGCTTGATATCCGGGCTGTATGTCACGGCTAGGATCGAGGATGTTGGCGAGCAGCTTATCCGGTTCGTGTTCTATAACAGTTGCGAGATCGGGCCCTAGATGGGCGTTTCCGCTGGACCCTCGGCGATGACAGGCAATGCATGCCTGTTCGAAGACGACCCGGCCTCGGTCAATGTCGCCTAGTTTCTCAACAGCTGGTTTATATTGTTCGACGATCTCAGTCCGCTTTGAATTGGTTTGGAATAGTACAGAGACCCGTTGGCGTACCTGGGCCCTAGTATGATTGAGAAGCTGGCTTTGTTGGGAAAGTGAAAGGGCATTGGGTGAAAGGGTTCCTTCGTCGAATGCGGTTAGGAGCTCATCTATCCAGGCGTCTCGGGAGAGAAGCTGCTGGATCGCCTGATTCTTGCCTTGGGGAGAAAGCGTGTTAACTGCTTCTAACAGAAGCGGGAGGGCTGCTGGGTTGCCGTCGCTACCGAGGGTATCGAGAACTCGCTCCGTCGTTTCCGGCGACAGGGCAGGATCGATGAGATTTCCTAAGAACGCGTAGGCTCGTTCGCTTTCTCTGGGTATACGAGTGAGCAGGACGGCGGCTTCGATGCGCTTGGCGACAGGGCCAGAGCCGCTATCCATCGAGTCTCGGGCCTGACTAATCGCTTTCGTGTATTGGGTAATTAGGGACGGATTGTCGAAATCATCAACGGTGAGATCGCGTTCCTGCAGAAGGTCGAGTAGCGACAAGATAATCGCCGGCGATCCCCAAGCTCTGGAAAGAAGTTGTCCGAACGCGTTGTGATCGCTACTCCCCAATGCCATTTGGGCCAAGGGCCGATGGAGCCTAGGGTAGGTTTCACTATCGAGTCCGGCAACGACTTCCGCGAAATGGGGAAGGAGTGAACTAAAGGCGGCCGCTTCAAACCACGGATCTTGGCTGGATAAGCTCTTGGCGAGCAATGATGGAATTTCGGGCGAGCTATCGAACGCTCCTAAGCTGAGCGTCAATTGAAATTGGACACGAATTTCTGGGTCTTCAGACAACTTGAGGGCGGCCTTAATCACTCGGGGATCGGGGTTCGATTCGGCTAGGCGGAGGGCATTTTCACGAACGCCTGGATGTGGGTCTGAAAGAGCGGTGATGAGAAGGTCGGAAGAAAGGGCTTTTAGCCCGTGCAAAGTCCAGAGGGCTTGTAGGCGCGTTACCGCTTGGTCTGACTCGCGGACGAGTTGCCTCAGACGTGGTGCTAACTCCGCGCTATCGCTCCAAAGTATCATTTGCTGGGCCTTATCTCGTATCCAGCCATTGCTGGAATTGAGCAGCTTGACAGGGTCGGCATTTGCCAAGTGGGGAAGTGAGCCTGGATTGGCTCCTGTTTGTCGAACCCGGTAAATCCGTCCCCGATCATCGCCATCGCGGTAGTAAGGAAGGAGTTCAATTCTGCCCTCTTCGGTCAGCCATTGGGGATGTTCGATAATGTAGCGATACATGTCCGCTATCCAGAGGGATCCATCGGGCCCCGTCCGGATCATAACTGGCCGACACCAGCGATCTGAGCTGGCGAAAAAGTCGAGTCCGTCTTCGGTGGGGCTTCGTTGGCCAGCGAACGTGGGCCCGTCGTTTCTGAGCTGAATTTGTTGAACGAGGCCCTGGAAGGGCTCGCAGGCAAAAGCGTTGATTTCGCTAGGAGGGAATAGAAAGGAATCGCGATAGACCATGCCC